>DASURM010000364.1:0-2647 GCA_036280035.1 Burkholderiaceae bacterium
CACCCACGTCGCGCGCGAGCGACGGCGCCAACGGCACGCGCAACCTCACCCGCGCGGGTGAGAGCCCGCGACACTTCGGTCACGACCTCAGCGGGGGGGAGTCGGTCGCCGGCTGCAGGGCCTGCAGTGCAGCCAGTTCGGAGTCATCGAAGCCGGCAGCGCGCCGTGCCTCCAGATTGAACGGCGGCTTCAGGCGAGGCGCGCGGTGGCGTGCGGCCAGATCGGCGTAGGCGGCGATCGGGTCGCGCCCATCGCGCGCGCACAGCCAGCGGTACCAGCGGTTGCCGAGCGCGACGTGGCCGATCTCGTCGCGCAGGATCAGGTCGAGGATTCGCGCGGCGTGCCCGTCGCCGGCGCGTGCGAATTTCGCCCGCATCGCCGGCGTCACGTCGAGGCCGCGCGCCTCCAGCGTTCGCGGCACCAATGCCATGCGTGCGAGTGGATCGTCGCGCGTGCGCTCGGCCATCGCCCACAGGCCATCGTGGGCATCGAAGTCGCCGTACGCGTGCCCGAGCACGGCCAGGTGCTCGGCCACCAGCGTGAAATGCAGCGCCTCTTCGCTGGCCACCTGCGTCCACTCGAGGTAGTACTCGCGCGGCAGGCCGGAAAAGCGCCAGACGGCGTCGAGCGCCAGGTTGATCGCGTTGAACTCGATGTGCGCCACCGCGTGCAACAGCGCGGCGCGGCGTTCGGGCGTGAACGCGCCGCGCGCGGCCAGCTCGCGCGGCACCACCAGCCGCGGCCGGGCGGGCCGCCCCGGCACGCCGGCGGGCTCGGCCAGCGGCGCGTTGGCGTCGACCTCTGCCGCAACCGCGGCGTCGCGCGACCACTCGCGCGCGCGCCTGGCCTTTGCCCACGGCTCGTCGAGAAGCAGCAGTTCGAGCGCGCGGCGGCGCAGTTCCATCTCTGCGATGATAGGCCGCGGTGAGCGACACCCTGCACAAGTTCCTGTTCGAAGGCCTGCCGGTGCGCGGCGTGCTCGTGCAGTTGCGCAGCAGCTGGCATGAGCTGCTCTCGCGCCGGGCCGGCAACCGTGCGTTCGCGCCCGAGGTGCGCAGCCTGCTCGGCGAGATGAGCGCCGCGGTGTGCCTGATGCACGCCAACATCAAGTTCGATGGTGCGCTGATCCTGCAGGTGTTCGGCGACGGGCCGGTCAAGCTCGCGGTCGCCGAAGCGCGCACCGACCTCGGTTTTCGCGCCACCGCCAAGGTGGTGGGCGAGGTGGCCGCCGGCGCGGGGCTCGAGGCGATGCTCAACCGGCACGGCCAGGGCCGCTGCGCGATCACGCTCGACCCGAGCGAGCGCTTGCCGGGGCGGCAGCCGTATCAGGGCGTGGTGCCGCTGCACGGCGACCGGCGCGAACCGCTGCAGCGTCTGTCGCAGGTGCTCGAGCACTACATGCTGCAGTCCGAGCAGCTCGATACGCGCCTGGTGCTCGCCGCCGACGACCGCTGCGCCGCCGGGATGCTGATCCAGCGCCTGCCGGCGCAGGGCGACGCCAACCTGGCGAGCAGCGGCTGGAAGCGCGGCGACGAAGACGCCATCGGCCGCAGCGAAGACTTCAACCGCATCGCGCTGCTGGCGACGTCGTTGAAGCCCGACGAACTGCTCGGCCTGTCGCCCGGGCAGATTCTGAAGCGGCTGTTCTGGCAGGAGACCGTGCGTCTGTTCGAGCCCGCCGCGCCGCGCTTTGCCTGCACCTGTTCGCGCCAGCGCGTGGCCGGCATGTTGCGCGGGCTTGGCCGCGACGAGGTCGAGTCGCTGCTGGTCGAGCGCGGCGAGGCCGAGGTGGCGTGCGACTTCTGCGGCGCGGTGTATCGCTTCGACGCGGTCGATGTCGGCGAGGTGTTCGTCACTACCACCCCGCAGCCGCCGGGCCCGCGCAGCATCAACTGACGCCGCGGCCGGCCAGCAGGTGGCGTTCGCAGTCGGGGTCGCCGCACTCGGCGCAGACCGCGCGCCAGCGCGGCGCGGCGGGCGCTGCGGGCCGTAGCGCGGCAGCCACCGCGCGCTCGGCGTGCGCCAGTCGCTGCGCCCCGCTGCCCGCGACGACGCTGTAGCCCACGCCGACTCGGTGCAGGGCCTTGCGCAGCAGTGCATCGACCGGCGCGCGCACGTGGGCGCCGTCGCGCATGATGCCGTCGGCCACCCACGGCAGGTCGAGCGCGGTCAGCAGCGTCAGGCGGCAGCGCGCCTGGTCGGCCAGCGCGCCGGCCAGCAGCGTTTCGTCGTCGAACAGCAGCTGACTGTAGATGGCGATCATCAGGGCCGTGGTGTCGGCGACCACGATGTCGTGCCGACGCGCGGCCTCGGCGATGCGGTGCGACTGCTCGCGCGCGATGGCAGCTTGCTCGTCGCGGCGCGGCGTGCGGCCCTCGCGCAGGCAGAACTCGCGCAACACCTCGTCGACCCGCGCCACGCGGCGGCCGGGCGCAGCCAATTGCCGGGTCAGCTCGTGCGCCAGCGTGGTCTTGCCGGTGCTCTCGGCGCCGATCAGCGCGATCACCACGCTGGCGGCTTGCACGCGGTCGCTAGGGTCTGTCGACATGTGAATCGTGGCCGCGTGGCCGCCCCAAGCGGGCGCAATCTAGGCGCGAAGCCGCCGGCGTGGCAGGCCCCACGTCAAGGCTTCGCAACGACGAGTGGG
>DASURM010000365.1:0-5286 GCA_036280035.1 Burkholderiaceae bacterium
CGGCCAGCGAGATCGCCTCCTGGCTGAGGCCTTCCATCAGGCAGCCGTCGCCGACGAAGACGAAGGTGCGGTGGTCGACGACGACGTGGCCGTCGCGGTTGAACTCGGCCGCCAGCAGCGCTTCGGCCAGCGCCATGCCCACCGCGTTGGCCAGCCCCTGGCCGAGCGGGCCGGTGGTGGTCTCCACGCCCGGCGTCAGGCCCACCTCGGGATGGCCCGGCGTCTTGCTGCCGAGTTGGCGAAAGCGCTGCAGCTCGCTCATCGGCAGCTCGTAGCCGGTGAGGTGCAGCAGCGCATAGAGAAGCATCGACGCGTGGCCGTTGCTCAGCACGAAGCGGTCGCGGTCGGCCCAGTGCGGGTCGGCCGGGTTGTGCCTCAGATGCCGGCTCCACAGCGCGACGGCCATCTCGGCCATGCCCAGCGGCGCACCGGGGTGCCCGCTCCTGGCCTTCTCCACGGCGTCGGCGCAGAGGATGCGCAGCGCGTCGGCCATGCGTCGCTGCAGCGGGAGATCTGGCGTATTCATGAGGTACGCCGCTTCAGATCCATCAGTCGCAGGATCATCGGCGTGAAGATCAACTGCATCGCCAGCCCCATCTTGCCGCCCGGGATCACGATGTTGTTGGGCCGCGTCATCCACGAGTCGTGCAGCATCGACAGCAGGTACGGGAAGTCGATGCCCTTGGGGTTGGCGAAGCGGATCACGACCATCGATTCGTCGGCGCTCGGGATGTCCTTGGCGATGAACGGGTTGCTGGTGTCGACCGTGGGCACGCGCTGGAAGTTGACGTGCGTGCGGCTGAACTGCGGGCAGATGTGGTTCACGTAGTCGGGCATGCGGCGCAGGATGGTCTCGACCACCGCCTGCTGGCTGTAGCCGCGCAGCGTCTGGTCGCGGTGCAGCTTCTGGATCCACTCCAGGTTGATGATCGGCACCACGCCCACCAGCAGGTCGACGTGGCGCGCCACGTTGGCCTCGGGGCCGACGTAGCCGCCGTGCAGGCCCTCGTAGAACAGCAGCTCGCTCTTCTCGGCCATCGGCTGCCAGTCGGTGAACGTGCCGGGCTCGCCGCCGAGCTCCCTGCCCTCCGCCGCATCGTGGATGTAGCGCCGCACCTGGCCGCCCCCGGTCTCGGCGTATTCGCCGAAGCTGCGGTCGAGTTCGGCCAGCAGGTTGCTCTCGGGGCCGAAGTGGCTGATCTGCGGGCCCTGGCCGTGGTCGGCCTTGCGCACGCGCTCGCGCATCTCGATGCGGTCGTAGCGGTGGAACGAGTCGCCCTCGATCACCTGGGCGGCGATGCCCTCGCGGCGGAAGATGTGGGCGAAGCTCTTCATCACGGTGGTCGTGCCCGCGCCCGACGAACCGGTGACCGCGATGATCGGATGTCTGGTGCTCACGCCAGCTCCTGCAGGCGAAAGAGCGAGCGCTCGTTGAACAGCGGCGACACGAACGGCTTGTCGGCGCCGCTGTCGTGGTCGCGGTGGTAGCGCTCGATGCGCTCCACCTCGTTGCGGCTGCCGAGGATCACCGGCACGCGCTGGTGCAGCTGCGTCGGCGCGACGTCGAGGATGCGCTCGCGGCCCGTCGATGCGCAGCCGCCGGCCTGCTCGACCAGCAGGCCGATCGGGTTGGCCTCGTACAGCAGGCGCAGGCGGCCGCCTTGCGGGCTCGGATCCTGGGTCGGCGCTGGGCCGCTCCCGAGCCGACCCACCCCCTCGGGGGGCGACTGCCGCGCAGCGGCAGTCTGGGGGCCGTAACGACTGTCCTTCGGGTACATGAAGACGCCGCCGCGCATCAGGATGCGGTGGGCTTCGGCGACCATCGACGCGATCCAGCGCATGTTGAAGTCGCGCCCGCGCACGCCGGTGCGGCCGGCCTGGCACTCGGTGACGTAGCGGTGCACCGGGGCCTCCCAGAAGCGCGCGTTGCTGGTGTTGATCGCGAACTCGCTGGAGTCGGCCGGAATCGTCAGATCGGGGTGCGTCAGGATGAAGTTGCCGATCTCGCGGTCGAGCGTGAAGCCGTGCGTGCCCTTGCCCACCGTCAGCACCAGCATCGTGGCCGGGCCGTAGATCGCATAGCCCGCGGCCACCTGCCGGCGGCCGGTCTGCAGGTAGTCGACGGTGGTCGGCGTGTCGGCGCTTTCATGCTTCAGCACCGAGAAGATCGTCCCCACCGCGACGTTGACGTCGATGTTCGACGATCCGTCGAGCGGGTCGAACAGCAGCAGGTAGGGCCCGCGTTCGTAGCTGTCGGGGATCGCGTACGGCGCTTCGAGCTCCTCGCTGGCCATGCCGGCGACCTGGCCGCCCCACTCGCACGACTTGATCACCGCGTCGTTGGCGAGCAGGTCGAGCTTCTGCTGCCGCTCGCCCTGCACGTTGACGCTGTCCTCGGCGCCGAGGTAGCCGCCGAGCTGCCCTTTGGCGGTCATCGCGGCGATCGCCTTCACCGCTGCCGCCACGTCGACCAGCAAAGCGCCGAGGTGGCCCTGCGCGTCGACGCCGCGCAGCTGCTGGATCAGGAATTTCGACAGCGTGGTGCGGCCCAGGTGCATGGCGTTCCTCGTCAGCGGTGGGTGTCGTGCGCCAGCACGCGCGAGGCGCGGATGTCGGCGGCGGTGATCGTCTGCAGCGCCAGCGCGTCGGTGCAGCCGTGCGCGGCGTCGAACAGGCGGCTGGCCTGGCGCAGCCGCGCGCGGTCGAGCGCGTTGCGCATCGAGCGCGCGTTGGCGAAGTGCGGTTGCTGCACCCGCGCGGCGATGTAGTCGCGCAGCGCCACCCGCGCGTCGTCGTCGAGCCGGTAGTTCATCTGCGCGGCCATCCGCTCGCTGATGTCGAGCAGCTCGGCGGGCGTGTAGTCGGGAAAGTCGACGTGGTGCGCGATGCGCGAGCTCAGCCCGGGGTTGGAGCGGAAGAAGGTGTCCATGCGGTCCTTGTAGCCGGCGAGGATCACCACCAGGTCGTCGCGCTGGTTCTCCATCACCTGCAGCAGGATCTCGATCGCCTCCTGGCCGTAGTCGCGCTCGTTCTCGGGGCGGTAGAGGTAGTACGCCTCGTCGATGAACAACACGCCGCCCATCGCCTTCTTGAGCACCTCCTTGGTCTTCGGTGCGGTGTGGCCGATGTACTGGCCCACCAGGTCGTCGCGCGTCACGCTGACCACGTGGCCTTTGCGCACGTAGCCCAGTCGGTGGAGGATGCGTGCCATCTTCAGCGCCACCGTGGTCTTGCCGGTGCCCGGGTTGCCGGTGAAGGCCATGTGCAGCGAAGGCGGCTGCGCCTCGAGCCCGAGCTGCTTGCGCGCCGCGCCGACCACCAGCAGCGCGGCGACCTCGCGAATGCGCTGCTTCACCGGCGCCAGGCCGATCAGTTCGGCGTCGAGCTCGGCCAGCACCTCGTGCACGTTGCAGGCGCGCACGATGGCCTGCAGGTCGACCGCGGGTGCGGTGGTCGCCAGGTGTTCGGTGTCTGCCGTGCCCACGGGCCGCCTCTCCCTGGGGGTGCTCAGTAGCGCCTGCCGGCGGGCCGGTCGGCGGCGTAGCCGTGCGTCGTGTAGCGCAGCTGCCGGCCCGCGGCCTCCTGCCGCACCAGGCCGAAACCGGGCTCGTCGGCGGGGCGCTGCACGATGAAGCTCATCACGGTCGACTCGGTGCCGCGCGAGTTGTCGAACGCGTTGACCTTGATGTATTGCCCCGGGAACGCCTTGCGGCAGGCGTTGACCTCGTAGACCACGGCCGCGCCGTCACGGATCGTGAACATCGGCAGCCCCCACATGTGCCAGTAGGTGTTGCGCGGGTGCGGGTCGTCGGTGTATTCGACCGCCAACGCCCAGCCGCGGCCGAGCGCATAGTCGACCTGCTGGCGGATCTCGTCGTCGGTGAGGTCGGGCAGGAACGAGAACTGGCCCTGTGTGATTCGCATCGTCGAGTCCTCGCAGGTCAAGCGGCCACCGAAGCGGTCGGCACGAAGTCGGGCGTGTCGGTCGACGTGTAGTCGTAGCTCACGTCCTTCCAGGTCTCGAGCGCCTGCTCGAGCGGTTTGCACCACTTGGCCGCGGCGCGCAGCACGTCGGGCCCTTCGTGCAAGAGGTCGACGCCCTCGTTGCGCGCCTTGACCATCGCTTCGAGCGCCACGCGGTTGGCGGTCGCCCCGGCCTGGATGCCCGCCGGGTGGCCGATCGTGCCGCCGCCGAACTGCAGCACCACGTCGTCGCCGAACAGGTGCAACAGCTGGTGCATCTGGCCGGCGTGGATGCCGCCGGAGGCGACCGGCATCACCCGCTTCAGGTCGCACCAGTCCTGGTCGAAGAACAGGCCGCGCTGCAGATCCTGCCGGGTGAAGGTCTCACGGCAGACGTTGTAGTAGCCCTGCACGGTCATCGGGTCGCCTTCGAGCTTGCCGACCGCGGTGCCGGCGTGCAGGTGATCCACGCCGGCCAGCCGCAGCCACTTGGCGATCACGCGAAAACTGACGCCGTGGTTCTTCTGCCGCGTGTAGGTGCCGTGGCCGGCGCGGTGCATGTGCAGCACCATGTCGTGCCTGCGGCACCAGTTGCTGATCGACTGGATGCCGGTCCAGCCGACGACCAGGTCGACCATCACGATGCAGCTGCCGAGCGCCTTCGCGAACTCGGCGCGCTCGTACATGTCCTCCATCGTCGCGGCGGTGATGTTCAGGTAGTGGCCCTTGACCTCGCCGGAGTCGGCCTGCGCCTTGTTGACGGCGTCCATGCAGTTGAGGAAGCGGTCGCGCCAGTGCATGAACGGCTGGCTGTTGATGTTCTCGTCGTCCTTGGTGAAGTCCAGCCCGCCGGTCAGTGCCTCGTAGACCACGCGGCCGTAGTTCTTGCCCGACAGGCCGAGCTTGGGCTTCATCGTCGCGCCCAGCAGCGGGCGGCCGAACTTGTCGAGCCGCTCGCGCTCGACGACGATGCCGGTGGGCGGCCCCTTGAACGTCTTGACGTACGCCACCGGGATGCGGATGTCCTCCAGCCGCGCGGCCTTCAGCGGCTTGAAGCTAAACACGTTGCCGATCAGGCTGGCGGTCATGTTGGCGATCGAGCCTTCCTCGAACAGCGCGAGGTCGTAGGCGACGTAGGCGAAGTACTGCTGTTCGCCCGGTGCGCGGGGGCCGGGCACCGGGTCGACGCGGTAGGCCTTGCCGCGGTAGTCGTCGCAGGCGGTCAGCAGGTCGGTCCAGACCACGGTCCAGGTCGCGGTCGACGACTCGCCGGCAACCGCCGCGGCGGCCTCGACCGGGTCCACGCCTTCCTGCGGCGTGATC
>DASURM010000366.1:0-3920 GCA_036280035.1 Burkholderiaceae bacterium
GCGCGCGCCACCGGCGCGCGCGTGCACCTGTGCCGCCTGAGCAGCGCCGCCGGCGTCGAGCTGGTGCGCCGCGCCAAGGCCGAAGGGCTGGCGATCAGCGCCGACGTCAGCGTGCAGTCGCTGCACCTGACCGACGCCGACATCGGCTACTTCAACGCCGACATGCGATTGAACCCGCCGCTGCGCCAGCAGGCCGACCGCGCCGCGCTGCGCCGCGCGCTGGCCGACGGCACGATCGATGCGCTGGTGTCCGACCACAACCCGGTCACCGACGACGCGAAGAACCTGCCGTTCGCCGAGGCCGAGCCCGGTGCGAGCGCGGTCGAGCTGCTGCTGAGCCTGGCGCTGAAGTGGGGCCGCGACGACGGCATCGATCTGCCGCGCGTGCTGGCGCGCGTCACCAGCGACCCGGCGCGTGTGCTCGGCGCGAGCCTCGGCGCGCTGGGCGCCAGCGCGGGCCGGCTGGTCGAAGGCGGCGTGGCCGACGTCTGCGTGTTCGACCCCGACGTGACGTGGTCGGTCTCGCGCGGGGTGCTCGTCAGCCAGGGCAAGCACACGCCGTTCGATTTCGCCGCCACCGGCACCGCGCTGCCCGGCCGCGTGCGCGCCACGGTGCTCGCCGGCGGCGTGTCGTTTCGGGCGGCGCCGCTGTGAGTGGGCTGCCGGCCCGCGCGGCGCGCGCCGCGCGGGTGAATGCGCGCGGCGGCTGTGGGTCGTGCGCACGCTCGTCGGTGGGTGGCGGGTGCTGCGCGCGGTGCTGCACTTGCTGCATGGCATGGGCATCGTGGCGCTGCGCTCTCCGCGGCTCGATGCGGCCGAACGCCAGCAGCGCATCGCCTGGTGGTCGCGCGGCCTGCTGAAGGCGATCGGCGTGCAGCTGATCGCCGGCGGCACGTTTCGCCCCGGCGCCAATCTGCTGGTGGCCAACCACATTTCGTGGCTCGACATCGCGGCGATGCACGCGGCGTGTCCGCGCGCGCGCTTCGTGGCCAAGGCCGACGTGCGGCACTGGCCGCTGCTCGGCTGGCTGATCGGCGCCGTGGGCACGCTGTACATCGAGCGCGAGCGCAAGCGCGATGCGCTGCGCGTCGTGCACCAGGTGGCCGAGGCGCTGATCGCAGGTGAAGTGGTGGCCGTGTTCCCCGAAGGCACCACCGGCGACGGGCGCGCGTTGCTGCCGTTTCACGCCAACCTGCTGCAGGCCGCGATCGCGACGCAGACGCCGGTGCAACCGGTGGCGCTGCGCTACACCGAGCCCGGCCTCGACTGGAGCCCGGCTGCGAGTTGGCTGGGCGAGATGCCGCTGCTGGCCAACGTGTGGGCGATCGCCTGCGCGCGCGGCGTGCAGGTGCGGCTCGATGCACTCGCCGCGCGCGGCAGCGCGCACGCCGACCGCCGTGCGCTCGCGCAACGGCTGCGCGACGACATCGCGCACGCGCTCGACCTGCTGCCTCGCGCATCGGCGCCATCCGACGCGGTGCCGGGCTCGCGTCAGGCCTTGCCCTGACCGGCCACCGCCGCGGCGGCGCGGGCCACGGCATCGGCGTCGCCGAGGTAGCGCCGCGACAGCGGCCGCAACGCATCATCGAGCTCGTAGACGAGCGGGATGCCGTTGGGGATGTTGAGTCCGACGATGTCGGTGTCGCTGATGTCGTCCAGGTACTTCACCAGCGCGCGCATCGAGTTGCCGTGCGCTGCCACCAGAACGCGCTTGCCGGCGCGCAGCGTGGGCGCGAGCGTGTCGTTCCAGCACGGCAGCACGCGCGCCACGGTGTCCTTGAGGCACTCGGTGAGCGGCACCTGGCCGGGGGCGAGCGCCGCATAGCGCGGGTCGGAGCGTTCGCTGCGCGGGTCGTCGGGCGCCAGCGCCGGCGGTGGCGTGTCGTAGCTGCGGCGCCAGAGCAGCACCTGCTGCTCGCCGTACTGGCGCGCCATGTCGGCCTTGTTGAGGCCTTGCAGCGCGCCGTAGTGGCGCTCGTTGAGTCGCCAGTCGTTGCGCACCGGCAGCCAGGTGCGCTGCATCGTGTCGAGCGAGTGCCACAGCGTCCAGATCGCGCGCTTGAGCACCGAGGTGTAGGCGATGTCGAACTCGAAGCCCGCTTGTGCGAGCAGCGTGCCGGCGTCGCGCGCCTGGCGCACACCGGTGTCGGTGAGGCCCACGTCGGTCCAGCCGGTGAAGCGGTTCTCGAGGTTCCAGGTGGATTCGCCGTGGCGCAACAGCACGAGGGTGGACATGGGGCAACGAGGTCGACGAAGCGCGCGAATTCTATAATTCGCGCCCCGTCCACTTGCCGGCCGCACGATGAACCTGCTGCAGTTCGCACTCGAGAACTGGGTGCTGATCCTGGTGGCGCTGACCTCCGGCGCGCTGCTGCTGTGGCCGACGATCAGCAAGCAGGGCGGAGCCGCCGCGGTCGGCACCAGCGAGGCGGTGCGGCTGATCAACCGCGAGAAGGCGGTGCTGATCGACGTCAGCGAGCCCGAGGAGTTCGCCCAAGGGCACGCGGCCGGCGCGCGCAACGTCCCGCTCAAGGCGCTGCAGGGCGCCAAGGAACTGCCATCCAACAAGCAGCTGCCGCTGGTGCTGATGTGCAGCACGGGCGCGCGCGCGGCGCGCGCCGCCGGCGAACTGCGCAAGCAGGGGCATCAGCGCGCGATCGCGCTCTCTGGCGGCCTCAAGGCCTGGCGCGAGGCCAATCTGCCGCTGGAGAAGTCCGCCGCGTGACGAGTGGCATGACCCGGAGCCGAACGGGGCATGCGCCGTTGGCCACAATGATGCTGTTGTCGTTGGGTGGGCCCGAGCGAGCCCCGTAGAACAATGAAGCCCGTGCGCATGTACACGACGCAGGTGTGTCCGTTCTGCGTCCGTGCCAAGGCCTTGCTGCGGCAGCGCGGCGTGGCGCAGATCGACGAAGTGCGGGTCGACCTCGACCCGGCGCAGCGCCTGCACATGATGAAGCTCACCGGCCGTCGCACGGTGCCGCAGATCTTCATCGGCGATACCCATGTCGGCGGCTGCGACGACCTGATGGCGCTCGACCAGCGCGGCGGCCTGATCCCGCTGCTGGCCGATGCTTGAGCGGCGCGAGCCGCGGCGCCTGCGATAATCGCGACCCAGCCCGGACCCAATTCGCGGCCCGCAAAGACTGCGGGCCTTTTCATTTCCCCGAAAGCCTTGCCATGGCCGATGTCGAACCGAATCCCGTGTTCCAGATCCAGCGCATCTACCTGAAAGACCTGTCGCTGGAGCAACCCAACTCGCCGCAGATCCTGCTCGAGCAGCAACAGCCGCAGGTCGACATCAACCTGGCGCTGTCGGCCGAGGGCGTCGGCGAGGGCCTGTACGAGGTGTGCGTCACCGCTACCGTCACCACCAAGGTGGCCGAGCGCACGCTGTTCCTGGTGGAGGCCAAGCAGGCCGGCATCTTCGAGATCCGCAACCTGCCGCAGGATCAGGTGCAGGGAGTGCTCAGCGTGGTCTGCCCGCAGATGCTGTATCCGTACCTGCGCGCGATCGTCTCCGATGTCTGCACGCGCGCGGGCTTCCCGCCGATCCTGCTGACCGAGGTCAACTTCCAGGCCATGTTCGAGGCGCAGCAGGCGCAGGCCGCCAAGGGCAACGGCGGCAGCGGGTTGATCACCACGGCCGCCTGAAGAAGCTGTGAACGAACCCACCACACCCGCTCGTGGCGCCCAAACGGGCCCACTCGTCGCTGCAAATGCTCGCCGTAGCCCGCGCTACGGCTGTGCTTTGCGCCTAGATTGGACCCATTTGTGCGCCCCGCTCGGGCGCGCCGGGTTCATTCACAGCTTCTGAGTCGGCACCATCGCGGCGCGAATGCTGGCGCGTCGCCAGGGCCGCAGGGCGCGTAGGGCTGACGGCGAGAACCGAACTTCTGCGCCGATCCGAACACCAATGG
>DASURM010000367.1:0-3924 GCA_036280035.1 Burkholderiaceae bacterium
GCCAGATACATCGCGCCGAACTTCCCGGCGCCGATCAGGCCCACGCGCACCGGGCGCGCAGCGGCCGCGCGTTGCAGCAGTTTGTCGTGCAGGCTCATGATGGACTCGTGCTCCGGCGCAGCGCGTGCGCCGCGGCCGCGATTGTGAACCGAGGCGGGCGGCGCATGGCGCGGCAGCGGGCAACCTGTTGCGTCGTGCGCGCAGCTTCCCTCGGTAGTTACCCGCAACGCGAAGCGCTCGCCGCGTGGTGCGCACGAACGCTCTGCAGAAAGTTGACTGCGGTCAAGAGCGTTTTGCGAGCATCTCGGCGAGCATAATCGGCGCATGAACGCCGGGGACAGCGGTGACGGCATGGCGAACTCAGGCCAGGCACGCGCTGCATGTGGCGCCAGTGCCCACAACGACAGGAGACGAGAGCCGATGTACAGCAATCTCATCCGGGCCGCGGTGCGCGGCTGCGTGGCGCGCGCGGTGGCCGTGGCCGCCGGCGCTTTGTTGGCCGCCGCGCCGGCGTTGGCGGCCTGGACGCCGGAGAAACCGGTGGAGTTCGTCGTGCCGGCTGGCACCGGCGGCGGTGCCGACCAGATGGCACGCCTGATCCAGGGCATCGTTGCCAAGCACAAGCTGATGAAGGAGCCGCTGATCGTCGTCAACAAGTCCGGCGGCGCGGGTGCCGAAGGCTTTCTCGACGTGAAGGGCGCCAAGGGCGACCCGTACAAGATCATCATCACGCTGTCGAACCTGTTCACCACGCCGCTGGCCACAGGGGTGCCGTTCAACTGGCGCGACCTGACGCCGGTGTCGATGATGGCGCTCGACCAGTTCGTGCTGTGGGTCAACGCCGACACGCCGTACAAGACGGCCAAGCAGTACATCGATGCCGTGAAGGCCGCCGGCCCGTTGAAGATGAAGATGGGCGGCACCGGCTCGAAGCAGGAAGACCAGATCATCACGGTCAGCCTCGAGAAGGCCACCGGCACCAAGTTCATCTATGTGCCGTTCAAGGGCGGCGGCGATGTCGCGGTGCAGCTCACCGGCAAGCACATCGATTCGTCGGTCAACAACCCCGTCGAGGCGGTCGCGCAATGGCGCGCCGGCAAGTTGCGGCCGCTGTGCGTCTTCGACGAGCACCGCATGGCGTACAAGGACGTGCTGGCCGACGGCAAGTCGTGGAACGACGTCCCGACCTGCAAGGAATCGGGCGTGCCCACCGCATACGTGATGCTGCGCGGCATCTTCATGGCCGGCGGCGTCAGCGCCGACCAGGTGGCGTTCTACGTCGACCTGCTGAAGAAGGTGCGCGAGACGCAGGAGTGGAAGGACTTCATGAAGCTCGGCGCCTTCAACCAGACCACGATGTCGGGCACCGACTACGTGAAGTGGGTCGAGAAGAACGAAGCCTTGCACTACATGCTGATGAAGGAAGCGGGCTTCCTGGCCAAGTAGCCGCGCATGTTCGCCGGCCGCGGCCCTGCCGTCGCGCGAGCGCGCGGCTGGTGGGGGCGGTTGCACGCCTGACCCCACGACCCATGCAAACCGACGTCGACGCGGGCCCGACCGAGGCCGGCATCGCGACCTGGCTGGTCGAGTTGCTGGTGGCGCTGGCGCTGCTGTTGTTGGGTGCGATCGTCGCGTGGAAGAGCTGGCAGCTCGGCGCCGTCTGGCGCGACGACGGCCCGGGCGCCGGCTACTTTCCCTTCTACATCGCGGTCCTGGTGTGCGTGTCCAGCGCGGTGGTCGGCGCGCGTGCGCTGACCGGTGGCCGCGATCGCAGCGTGTTCGTCACCTTCGAGCAGTTGCGGCGGGTGCTCACCGTGCTCTTGCCGACGCTGGCGTTCGTGGTGGTGACGCAGTTCCTCGGCCTGTACGTCGGCTCGCTGCTGTTCATCACGGGCTTCATGGTCTGGGTGGGGCACTACCGATGGGGCCGCAGCCTCGCGATCGGCTTCGCGGTGGCGGCACTGGCGTTTCTGCTGTTCGAGGTCTGGTTCAAGGTGCCGCTATTCAAGGGAACGCTCGACCCGCTGCGTTTTCTCCCCTACTGATCCATGGCCGAGTTCGGATCGCTGCTGCACGGTTTCGCGGTCGTCCTGACGCCGTTCAACACGATGCTGATGATGGTCGGCATCGTGCTCGGCGTGCTGATCGGCGTGCTGCCGGGCCTGGGCGGCGCCAACGGCGTGGCGATCCTGCTGCCGCTGACGTTCGCGATGCCGCCGACCTCGGCGATCATCCTGCTGTCGTGCATCTACTGGGGTGCGCTGTTCGGCGGCGCGATCACCTCGGTGCTGTTCAACATCCCCGGCGAGCCGTGGTCGGTGGCCACCACCTTCGACGGCTACCCGATGGCGCAGCAGGGCCGCGCCGGCGAGGCGCTGACCGCGGCGTTCACGTCGTCGTTCGTCGGCGCCTTCTTCGCGGTGCTGATGATCACCTTCCTGGCGCCGCTGGTGGCCAAGTTCGCGCTCGAGTTCGGGCCGCCCGAGTTCTTCGCGGTCTACCTGCTCACCTTCTGCAGCTTCGTCGGCATGGGCAAGGGCTCGCCGATGAAGATCCTGGCGTCGATGATGCTCGGCTTCATGCTGGCCGCGGTCGGCATGGACACCGTCACCGGCCAGTTGCGGCTGACCTTCGGCTTCACCGACCTGATGCGCGGCTTCGACTTCCTGATCGTGGTGATCGGCCTGTTCGGCATCGGCGAGATCCTGCTGTCGATGGAGGAGGGGTTGAGCTTCTCCGGCAAGGCCGCGCGCATCGACACCAAGGTGGTGTGGCAGACGTGGAAGAAGCTGCCGGCCTTCTGGGTCACCTCGCTGCGCAGCACGCTGATCGGCATTTGGATGGGCATCACGCCCGGTGGCGCGACGCCGGCGTCGTTCATGAGCTACGGCATTGCCAAGAGGATGTCGCCGCGCGGCGCCGGGTTCGGCAAGGGCGAGATCGAGGGCGTGATCGCGCCCGAAACCGCGGCCCACGCCGCCGGCACCAGCGCGCTGCTGCCGATGCTGGCGCTGGGCATTCCCGGCTCGCCGACCGCCGCGGTGCTGCTCGGCGGCCTGCTGATCTGGGGCCTGCAGCCCGGGCCGCTGCTGTTCGTCGAGAAGCCCGATTTCGTGTGGGGCCTGATCGCCAGCATGTACCTCGGCAACGTCGCGGGCCTGATCGTGGTGCTGACTTCGGTGCCGCTGTTCGCCGCCATCCTGCGCGTGCCGTTCGCGATCATCGCGCCGGTGATCATCGCCATCTGCGCGATCGGCGCCTACACCGTGCACAACGCGATCCTCGACGTCTGGTTCATGGTCGGCTTCGGCGTCATCGGCTACCTGTTCAAGAAGCTCGACTACCCGCTGGCGCCGCTGGTGCTGGCGGTGGTGCTGGGCGACCGCGCCGAGGACTCGTTCCGCCAGTCGATGCTGCTGTCGCAGGGCAGCGTCACCATCTTGTGGTCGAACTGGCTGGTCGGCTCGATCACCACGCTGGCGCTGCTGCTGCTGGTGTGGCCGCTGCTGTCGCTCGGTGTGCGCTGGCTGAAGAGTCTGGCCGACGGCTCGCGCGCCGCGCCACGCGGCGGTTGAGGCGCGTTTCTAGATCTTGCCTTTCTGCTTGAGCCGCGACAGCGTCTCGGGCGAGATGTTCAGATAGGCGGCGAGTCCCTTCTTCGGCGCTGGTCGATCGATGTGGCGGTTTCGCCCGCGCAAGGCCCCTAACCTCCGCGTGAGCCCGCGCGCTGCCGCTTGCAGCCGATGTCGGCGCCCCTGCGGCGATACTAGAGCTCGCGATACAAAAGCCCGAGATGGCCACGAGGAAACCGCATGACTGCCGGCCGCCAGCAGCAGATTGAACAACTGCTCATGAATCAGCTGCCGGCCGATGGATCGGCGGTCGGCAACGCCAGCCTCTTCGAGCAGGTGCACGCCGCTGCCA
>DASURM010000368.1:0-2933 GCA_036280035.1 Burkholderiaceae bacterium
GCTGGGCCATGCGGCGGATCCATCGGTCGCTCTTGATGCTCATGCGTGATTCCTGCTCGGCGGCCATGATTCTAGGCAGGCGATCACGACCACCCCTTTGACACCCAGCGACGCCTGTGCTCAAGTCACCTCATCGCGCAAACCCCCAGTCCGAAGCTGCCATGGTCGCCACGCCTTTTCGCCCCGCTGTCGATCTGATGGTGCAGTACGCGCTGTACCACCGCGACCAGCGCAACATCGCCACCCACTTCGTCGGCATTCCGCTGATCGTGTTCGCCACCGGCATCGTGCTGGCGCGCGCGAGCATCGGCGGCTTCACGCTGGCGTGGATCGTGTGGGCGCTGACCAGCGCGTGGTACCTCACGCGCGGCAGTCTCGTGCTCGGCGTGGCCACCAGCGTCGTCAACGCCGCGCTGGTGGCGCTGGCGCATCCGTTCGCCGGCGTGCAGGTGCTGCCGTGGCTGGGCTGGGGCCTCGGCTTCTTCGCGCTCGGCTGGGCCGTGCAGTTCGTCGGCCACTACTACGAGGGGCGCAAGCCCGCGTTCGTCGACGACCTGGTCGGCCTGCTGGTGGGCCCGATGTTCGTGGTGGCCGAGTGGCTGTTCGCGCTCGGCTGGGGCCACGACCTGCACGCCGAGATCGAACGCCGCGCCGGGCCCACCCACTTGCGCGACCTGGCCGCCCCGGCCACGCGGTGAAGCCCGCGCCACCCGGCGCCGTGCTCGTGATGGGCGCGGGCGCAGTGGGTTGCTACATCGGCGGCTGCCTCGCCGCCAGCGGTGTGCAGGTCACGTTCGTCGGCCGCCAGCGCATATTGGGCGCGTTGCGCGAACACGGCCTCGCGCTCACCGACCTCGACGGCGGCGCGCGCGCGCTGCCTGCGGGCTCGCTGTCGCTGGCATCGGCACCACCGCCGGGCAGTGCACCTTCGCTGGTGCTGTTGTGCGTGAAGAGCGGCGCCACTGCCGAGGCTGCCGACGAACTGGCGCACGCACTGCCCGCGGGCACGCCAGTGGTGTCGCTGCAGAACGGCATCTCGAACACCGGGCTGGCGCGCGCGCACGCGCCGCAGCTCGCGGTGCTGGCCGGCATGGTGGCGTTCAACGTGGTCGAGCTGGGCCCCGGGCGCTACCACCGCGCCACCAGCGGCGCGCTGGCCGCGCAGGATCACCCGGCGCTGCGTGCGTGGCAGCCGGTGTTCGCCGCGGCCGGCGTGCCGCTCGAACTGCACGCCGACCTGGCACCGTGGCAGTGGGGCAAGCTGCTGCTCAACCTGAACAACCCGGTCAACGCGCTGTCGGGGCTGCCGCTGCGCGCGCAACTGCTGCAGCGCGACTATCGTGTCTGCATGGCCGCGCTGATCGCCGAGGCACTGCTCGCGCTGCACGCGGCGGGCATCGCGCCGGCCAAGCTGACGCCGCTGCCGCCAGCGGCGCTGCCGGCGGTGTTGCGGCTGCCGACAGCGCTGTTCCGGCTGCTCGCCTTTCGCATGTTGCGCATCGACGAGAAGGCGCGCAGCAGCATGGCCGACGATCTGGCGCAGGCGCGCCCGACCGAGGTCGACGCGCTGTGCGGCGAGGTGGTGCGGCTGGCGCGCGCACATGGCGTGGCGGCGCCGGTGAACGAGCGCATCGGCGAGCTGGTTCGCGCCTGGCCGCGCGAGCCACGGCCACGCAGCGGCGCCGAGCTGCGCGCAGCGCTGGGCACTTGACGTTTCAGGCCGCAGGCGCCTCGGACAACCAGCCGTAGCCCACCGTGGGAGCCGGGCTGCCGCCTGGCTTGACCGCGACCGCGCAGTACTTGAACTCGGGGATCTTGCCGAACGGGTCGAGCGCGGGGTTGGTCAGCAGGTTGGCCGCCGCCTCGTAGTAGGCGAACGGGATGAACACCGCGCCGGTGGGCGTGCCGTCGTCGCGCCGCACGCCGAGCGTCACCGTGCCGCGGCGCGACGCCACGGTGATCACGTCACCCGGCTGCAGCCCGAGCCGCTGCAGGTCGGCGCCGTGCATCGACGCGGTGGCCAGCGGCTCGATTGCGTCGAGCACCTGGGTGCGTCGCGTCATGCTGCCGGTGTGCCAGTGCTCGAGCTGGCGGCCGGTGATCAGCACGAACGGGTACTGCGCATCGGGCCGCTCGTTGGCCGGGATGATGTCGGCCGGCACCAGCTTGACGCGGCCGTCGGGCGTGGGGAAATCGTCGACGAAGACGATCGGCTGCCCGGGATCGTCGTCGCTCAGGCACGGGTAGGTCACGCTCGAATCGCGCTCGAGGCGATCCCAGCCGATGCCGGCGATCGCGCCGTGCATCGCCTGGCGCATCTCCTCGTACACTGCGGCCACGCCCGAGTCCTCGCCGTCGTAGCGCCACGCCAGCCCCATGCGCTGCGCGATGCTCTGGATGATCCACAGATCCTGCCGCGCGTCGCCCGGTGGAGTCAGCGCGCGGCGGCCGAGTTGCACCATGCGGTCGGTGTTGGTCACGGTGCCGGTCTTCTCTGGCCAGGCGCTGGCCGGCAGCACCACGTCGGCCAGCCACGCGGTCTCGGTGAGGAAGATGTCCTGCACCACCAGGTGCGAAAGCGACGCCAGCGCGTGCCGCGCGTGGTTGAGGTCGGGGTCGCTCATCGCCGGGTTCTCGCCCATTACATACATGCCGCGCACCTTGTGCGGGTCGCTGTCGGGCGCGAGCGCCTTGTGCATGATCTCGACCACGGTGTAGCCGGGCTTGTCGTCGAGCGTCACGTTCCAGAAGCGCTCGAACCACCGGCGCGCCTGCGCATCGGCCACGCGCTGGTAGTTGGGCAGCATCATCGGGATCAGCCCGGCGTCGCTGGC
This sequence comes from Burkholderiaceae bacterium, assembly GCA_036280035.1. Lineage (GTDB taxonomy): Bacteria > Pseudomonadota > Gammaproteobacteria > Burkholderiales > Burkholderiaceae_C > JAEUPI01. The sequence goes on from DASURM010000368.1 coordinate 2,835, forward strand.
GCCTTGCACGTTGTTCTGGCCGCGCAGCGGGTGCAGCCCGCTGCCGGGCTTGCCGATCTGGCCGGTGATCGACACCAGCGCGATCAGACAACGCGCGTT
>DASURM010000369.1:0-6794 GCA_036280035.1 Burkholderiaceae bacterium
CCGGCAGCGCCAGCAGCAGCGGCAGCAGCCCGAGCGCCAGCAGCTTGTGGCGGATCGACAGCGCGCCGAAGCCGCGCCAGAACCTGAGCGGCTGAGTCATGTGCGCGATGTCGCCTGACGCAACGCACCCCGTACTCGCGCCATTCCAGTGGCGCGTCCCCGAGTGGACGCCGCGGATCCGGCTCTGCCGGGCCGCTGGCGTCGCCCCCTCGAGGGGGAGGCGGCCGCCAGGCCGCCTCGGGGGTGGGTCACATCCACTCGGCGCAGCGCCGCTCCAGCGTGCGCCGCGAGATGCCGAGCAGTTGCGCGGCGCGCGTCTTGTCGCCGGTGACCGAATCGAGCACCGCGAGGATGTGCCGCTTCTCCAGCTCATGCAGATCGGTCGGCGCCTGCGACCCCTCGAGCGCCGGCCGGGTGTCGCCGGGGTACAGCGCCGACAGGTTCAGTTCGCCGAGGATCAGCGAGCGCTCGATCAGGTTGCGCAGTTCGCGCACGTTGCCCGGCCAGTCGTACTGGCGCAGGTAGGTCAGTTCGGCATCCGACACCTCGATCGGCGCCACGCCGAGCCGCGGCGCCAGGCTGCCGATGAAGTGCGCGACCAGCCCCGGGATGTCGCCCTTGTGCTCGCGCAGCGGCGGCAGCGCGATCTCGACCACCTGCAGGCGGTAGTACAGATCCTTGCGGAAGCGCCCGGCCGCCACTTCGTCGGCCAGGCGCAGGTGGGTGGCGGCGATGATGCGCACGTCGACCTCGATCTGCTGCTCGCCGCCCATCGGGCGGATGCAGTGGTCGTCGAGCACGCGCAGCAACGCGGCCTGCACCTGCGGCGGCAGCTCGGCCACCTCGTCGAGGAACAGCGTGCCCCCCTGCGCGTGGACCAGCAGCCCGTCGCGGCTACGGGTGGCGCCGGGGAACGTGCCCTTGGCGTGGCCGAACAGCTCGCTCTCGAGGTGCTCGGGCGACACCGTCGCGCAGGCCACCGGAACGAACGGCGCGCGCGAGCGCGGACTCTGCTGGTGCAGCGCGCGCGCCGCCAGCTCCTTGCCGGTGCCCGACTCGCCGCTCAGCAGCACCGTGCTGGCCACCCCGGCCGCGCGCGCGAGATCGGCGCGCAGGTCCCGCATCGACGCGGAGTTGCCGACCAGCGAATCCATCGCCTGCACGCGCTGGCGCAGCGTGCGCCGCAGCAGCCAGTTCTCGCGCCGCAGGTGCAGACGCTCGAGGCTGTGCTTCACCGCGTTGAGGATCTGCGACACCCGAAACGGCTTGAGGATGAAGTCCGACGCGCCGGCGCGCAGCGCTTCGATCGCGGTCTCCAGATCGGCGAAGGCGGTGATCAGGATCACTTCGCCCGAATAGCCCTGCTCGCGCAGTTCGCGCAGCCACGCGATGCCGCTCTTGCCGGGCAGCGTGATGTCGAGGATCACCAGATCGAAGTGGTGCGCCTGGACCAGCGCGTCGGCCTGCTCGGCGCTGGCGGCGAGCATCACCTGCCCGCAGCGGCGCTCGAGGGTCTTGCCGAGAAAGTTGCGCATCCCTTCCTCGTCGTCGACGATCAGCACCGCGCTGCGCTGCCAGCCTTCGCTCAGGCGATCGGCGTCTTCGCTTGCGGGTGCGGTGACGGGCTGCACGTTCATGGCGCGTGGCGCATTGTGGGCGAATCGCGTCGCCTCTGCCGGCCCGGGAGAACGACCGCATTCTCGACCGCGCCGGTGTGAATTAACCTCGCGCGATGCGCGCGCGCGGCGTTCACCTCGAATACAGCTTCCACAGCGACGACCAGCACGGCGCCGACGTCCACAACCCGCTGTTCGAGTTGCTGTCGGCAGTGCGCGAACACGGCTCGATCCAGCACGCCGCCAAGGCGCTCGGCGCCTCGTACCGCCACGTGTGGGGCGCGCTCAAGCACTGGGAAGGCGTGCTCGGCGAACCGCTGGTCAGTTGGGCCCAGGGCCAGCCGGCGCGGCTGACGCCGTTTGCCCAGCGCATGGTGTGGGCCGAGGCGCGCGCCCGCGCGCGGCTGGTGCCGCACATCGAGGCGCTGCGCGTCGAGCTGGAACGGGTGTTGAGCGAAGCGCTCGACGGCACGCAGCAGGTGCTGACGGTGTACGCGAGCCACGACCTGGCGCTGCCGCTGCTGCGCGAACACGCCGCTGCCGAGGCGCGGTTGCACATCGAGCTGAAGTTCGCCGGCAGCGTCGACGCGCTGCGCGCGCTGGCCGAAGGGCGGTGCGCGGTGGCCGGCTTTCACGTGCCGCGGCTGCCTGCGCGCGGGCTGTTCGAGAAGAGCCTCAAGCCGCTGCTGAAGCCCGGGGTGCACAAGCTGATCGGCTGCTGCACGCGCCGGCAGGGGCTGATCGTGGCGCGCGACAACCCGCAGCGCATCGCCGCGCTGCGCGACCTGACGCAAGACGGCGTGCGCTTCGTCAATCGCCAGAGCGGTTCGGGCACGCGTCTGCTGACCGACCAGCTGCTGCAAAGCGCGGGCATCGCGCCGGAGTCGATCGCGGGCTACGCCGACAGCGCCGAGGACAGCCACCTCGCGGTGGCCGCCGCGGTGGCCAGCGGCGCGGCCGACGCCAGCGTCGGCATCGAAGCCGCGGCGCAGCGCTACCGGCTGCAGTTCGTGCCGCTGGCCGACGAGGACTACTTCCTGGTCTGCCTGCGCGACGCCCTCGACCAGCCGCCGGTGCTCAAGCTGCGCGAGGTGCTGGCCGGCGCCACCTGGCGGCAGACGCTGCAGGGGCTGCCAGGTTACGGGGCCGATCGCGCCGGCGAGGTGCTGTCGCTGACGCAGGCGCTGCCGTGGTGGCGCTTTCGCGTGCGCAAGCGCCAGCGCTGAGGGGTGTCAGCGCTGCAGGCGCTGCAGTTCCTCGGGCGTGTTGGCGTTGTCGAACGCCGACGCGTCGTCGAACACCGCGGTGGCGACGCGGTGCTGGGCCGTCCAGCGGTCGATCTTGCGCTGGCCGGCCTCGAGGTACTTCAGCAGACTTTCGAGCAGCTCGGCCTTCAGCAGACAGAACACCGGCTGCACCACCACCTCGCCGTGCTCGCGCGTGGCCGCCATCGCGAGTTCGGCGTCCTCGGCCGTCAGCGCCTGCGCGAGCCGCTGCACCAGGTCGAGCGGGAAGTTCGGCGTGTCGCACGGCACCGTCACGAGGTACGGCGTCTCGCAGCGTTCGAGTCCGACCAGCACGCCGGCCAGCGGGCCGGGGTAGTCGGCCTGCACGTCGGGCCACACCGGCACGCCCATCGACTCGTAGGCGCCGAGGTTGCGGTTGGCATTGATCATCAGCGGGCCCACCTGCGGCTGCAGCCGCAGCAGCGCATGCAGCGCCAGCGGCACGCCCTTGTGGTTCTGCAGCCCCTTGTCGAGGCCGCCCATGCGGCTGCCACGGCCGCCGGCGAGCACCAGCCCGGTGATCTGGTCGGCAGCGATGGCGATCGCTGCGCTCATGTCTCGAGCAGGTCGAACGCCTGCGTCTCCACGGCGACGAACTGCCGCGTCATCTCGGCCACCGCGCGCCAGGTCTGCGCACGCGGCTGCGCGTCGACGGCGTCGCAGAGCTGCGCCACCCACGGCTGGAGTTGCGCACGAAAGAAGCGGCGCTGCTGCTCGAGGTTGCACACCGCGGCGTCGTCGCCGGCGATCAGATAGCGCATCACCTCGAACAGGTACGCCACGTGGTCCTCGGTCTCGCCGCGCGCCTCGTCGCGCGTCAGGCCCAGGCGCCGCAACTCGTCGCGCAGCGTGGCCAGCGGCTTTTCGTGGAGAAAGCCGCTGAGGTAGAACGACGCGTAGACGAACACCTCGGGCTTGCCGACGCCACCGAACAGCGCGTCGAATTCCTCGGCGGCGTCGACTGCCGTGGTGCCGCGCATCGCTGCCACCAAGGCCAACCACGGCGCCTCCAGCAAGCCACCGGACTCGGGTGCCTGCGTCACCGCGACCGCGAACTGCTGCAACAGCGCGCCGTCGGGCGGCGCGATCCACAGTTGCGCCAGCAGGCCGTACAACTCGGCGCGCGCCAGTTCCTCGCCGTCGTCGGCGGGAGCGAAGCGAAGCGGGGCTGCGGCGTCGGTCATAGATCGGTGATGCGCACTTCGGTTGGGTTGGTGTGCATGTCGATCACGCGGCAATCGCCGCACATTTTGAGGCGTTCCGCAGCGGCCCCCTGGAACGCTGCGTGGCCGGCGAGCTTGGCCGCCATGGTCTCGATCGCGCGCAGCGTGCCGAACGGCTTGCCGCAACGCACGCAGCAGAACGGCTCGACCTCGTTCAGCACGCGCGGCTGCTTGCGCGCCTTGCCGTCGTCGGCCAGCCATAGGCGGGGCTGCAGCGTGATCGCGCGTTCGGGGCAGGTGAGCGCGCACAGCCCGCACTGCACGCACTTGGCCTCGATGAAGCTCAACTGCGGCCGCTCGGCGTTGTCGAGCAGCGCGCCTTCGGGGCAGGCGCCGACGCAGGCCAGGCACAGCGTGCAGGTGGTGCTGTCGACCAGCACGGCGCCCAACGGCGCGCCGGCGCGCGGCAGCGCGATGGCCTCGCTGCGTTGCGGGGCCTGCGCCAGCAGGTGGTCGATCGCCAGATCCAGCGTGGCGCGCTTGCCGGCCTGCGCGGCGAAGGTGGCCGCCCGCGCGACGCCGGTGGCCGGTGCCTCGCGCAGCGCGGCGTCGAGCGCGGCCAGGTCGCGCGCGTCGCGCGCCTCGATCAGCTTGAAGTGGCGCTCGCCGTAGCCCAGGCCGGTGAGCACCGCCTGCGCGATCGCCATCTGCTCGCCGAGCGCGTCGCGGTACTCGGGGGCCTCGTCGCTCGTCAGCAGCACCCACACCTGGTTGGCGCCCTGCGCGAACGCCGCCAGCCAGAGGTCGATGCCGACGCTCGCGGTGTGCCACACCGGCACCGGCAGCACGCGCGCCGGCACGCCGTGCACGCTGCGGTCGGTGCGCGCGGCGCGACCCAATTCGTCGATGCGATGGCCGCCGGCGGTCTCGCTGTGGATCAGCAGCACCGGGTCGCGCCCGCCGGCAGCGGCGAAGGCGCGCAGCAGCGTGCGCATGCGCTGCCCTTGATCGACGGTGGATGGGTAGGCGTACGCCATCGCGCCGCTGGGGCACACCGTGGTGCAGGCGCCGCAGCCGGCGCACAGGTGCGGCTCGACCACCACGGCGCCGGTGGGCTTGAAGCCGCCGATGCCGGCGCGCACCGGGTCGCCGCCGTAGGTCTTGCCCTGCAGCTTGCCCTTGAGCGAGGCATCGCTGGCGATCGCGCGCGTCGAGCAGACGTCGATGCAGGCGGTGCAGCCGATGCGCTCGTTGCGGCTGTGTGCGCAGATCTTCTGGTTGTAGGTGACGAACTTCGGCTTCTCGAACTCGCCCACCGCGTCGCGCAGTTCGCGCACCGCCTTGAGCAGCGCTTGCGCGTCGCTGCCGACGTGGCAGTAGCCCTGCGGCGGCTGGTGCATCGTGAACGCGGGTTCGCGCCGCAGATCGAGCACCAGGTCGAAGGTGTCGCTGTCGGTGCGCGGCGTGCGCGCGAAATCGATCGCGCCGGCGGCGTCGCACACGCGCACGCATTCGCGGTGGCTCTTGCAGGCGTCGAGGTCGATCTGGTAGCTGAAGTCGATGGCGCCCTCGGGGCAGGCCTCGATGCAGGCGTTGCAGCGGGTGCAAAGGTCGAGGTCGATCGGGTTGCTGCTCTCCCATTCGGCGTGGAACGCGCCGAGCCAGCCCGACAGCCGGGTCAGCCGCCCGGCGTGAACGGCCCAGTGGTGCGCCTGCGCCAGCGCGCCGCCGGGCTGCTCGAACAGCAGGTTGACGTCGAGCTTGTCGCTCAGCAGCGCGGCGGCCTGCTCGGCGGCATCGGCGCTGCCGACGATCAGGCAGCGGCCGGTCGAGCGATACGACACGTTGGGCACCGGCTGCGCCGCCGGCAACTGGGCCGCCGCCAGCAGCGCGGCGATCTTCGGCGTGGCCGCCTTGGCATCGCGCGACCAGCCGCCGGTCTCGCGGATGTTGACGAAGTGGATCGGCCGCACCTCGAGCGGCGCCGCGCCCTCGGTCTCCTGATTCAGTTCGAGGAACAGGCGGCGCTCCTGCGTGCACGCGACCAGCAGTTCCTCGGCGGCCTCGCCGGTGGCCTTGGCGGCGCGCTGGAACGCGCCGGCCTCGCGGCGGCACAGCAGCGTGTGCAGATGCTCCAGGCCGTCAGGCTTGGCGCCGGCCGCCTGCAGCGCCGTCTTCAGCGCCGCCGCGTCCAGCGGCATCGTGTGATTGCAATCGCAGAGCAGCGTCTTCATCGGTTTCTCGGGTCGCGCCGGCGGCGGCATCGGCCACGCCGGGCTCCGGTGTCCCAGCGATGGGAGCAGGTGGTTTCGCCGCCTCGACGGCGGGCTTCTCGTCGTCCAGCAGGCCGAGGGCCGCGGCCTGCGCCATCTGGCGCAGCATCGAGCGCGGCAGCGGGTCGGGCTTGGTGTAGTCGTCGATGTAGATGTCGAGGCCGTCCATCACGTTGTAGCGCGGGTCGGCGAACAGCTTCTTCAACGCGGCGTTGCGCACTTCGCCGTCGACCCCCGGGGCGACGAAGCGGCTGAAGTCGGATTCGCGCGTCAGCGCGGCCACGTCGGCCAGCGTCGGCGGCGCGGGCCTCGCCTCGGTTGCTGCCGCCTGCGTCGGGGTGTCCACCGGTTGTACGGGTAGCGCCTCGGCAGGCCTGGGCACCGGAGCGGGCAGCGGTGCTGTCGCGACGGGAACTGCCGGCTCCGGCAACGGCAGGCCCTGGCGCGCCTGCGCCT
>DASURM010000370.1:0-2839 GCA_036280035.1 Burkholderiaceae bacterium
CATGGCGCTCACGAAGTGGGTGATGCGCCCTTCGGTGTCGCGCCAGATCTCGGGGCCGGTGGTTTCGTAGTGGATGCGCGGGTTGTCCGCGTTTGCGAACTGGTCGAGCACGCGACCCTTGCCGTCCCTTTGCATCTGCTCGGCGAGGTCGCGGGCGTACTCCATGCCGCCCGAGCGCGGCGTGAGGATCAGATCGGCGCCGAACGCCTTCATCGTCTGCGCGCGCTCGATCGACAGGTCCTCCGGCATGATCAGCAGCATGCGGTAGCCGCGGATCGCGGCGGCCATCGCCAGCGCGATGCCGGTATTGCCGGAGGTCGCCTCGATCAGCGTGTCGCCGGGCTTGATCTCGCCGCGCTCCTCGGCACGACGGATCATGCTGATCGCCGGCCGGTCTTTCACCGACCCCGCGGGGTTGTTGCCCTCGAGCTTGGCCAGGATCACGTTGCCGCGCTCGGCCTGCGCCGCGCCCGGCAGGCGTTGCAGCCGCACCAGCGGCGTTTCGCCGATGGTGTCTTCGACGGTCTTGTATTCGGGCATTGCGGTGCGAGAGCGCATTGTGGCCCCAGCCGCAAAGCCCCGCTGCGCTCGCATGCCATAATCCGCGCCCCCAGCGTCGAGCACCTGCTCCACCAGCAGCCCGGGTGGCGAAATCGGTAGACGCAAGGGACTCAAAATCCCTCGCCGCAAGGCGTGCCGGTTCGAGTCCGGCCCCGGGCACCAGCCAAGCGGCGCGATGCGCAGCCAGTGTCCGCGCATCGTCTCGGGCCGGTTCGCGTCCACTATGATGCCGCGCCCCGCACGAAACCCGCACGCATGCCGCCCCTTCCCCCGGTAACCCAGGCGCTGATGCTGATCTGCACCGCGGTGCTGTGCATCAACTACTTCGTGCCGTCGCTCGGCTTGTGGCTGGCGCTGTGGCCGCTGGGCACCGGCTATTTCTGGCCGTGGGAACTGGTGACCTACGCGTTCCTGCACGGCGGCGTGCTGCACCTGTTCTTCAACATGCTCGGGCTGTGGATGTTCGGCTCCGAACTCGAGCTGCTCTGGGGCCAGCGCCGCTATCTGGCGATGCTGCTGGCCAGCGTGCTGGCTGCCGCGCTGACGCAACTGCTGTTCAACCTGGTGGTGATGTCGCGCGCCCCGATGGTCGGCGCCTCGGGCGCGGTGTTCGGCCTGCTGCTGTGCTACGGCGTGCTGTTCCCCAACCGCACGATCATGCCGCTGTTCCCGCCGATCCCGATGAAGGCGCGCACCTTCGTGGTGGTATTCGGCGCGCTCGAGCTGTTCCTCGGCGTCGCCGGCGACACCGGCGTGGCGCACTTCGCGCACCTCGGCGGCATGCTCGGCGCCTGGCTGATGCTGCTGTACTGGCGCGGCCGGCTGCCGTTCGGCCGCCGTCGCTAGGAGCCTGGGCGGGCGCTGCACGCTCGTTCGCGCAGCGGGCCTGGCCGACGGCCCTGCCCGCTGATGACAAGCGGCGAATCTGCGATCATGCTCGGGCGCAGGACCGCAGTCTCGGGTCCACGGGAGGTCGCGATGTGCTGGCGCCGGTGTCTGACTCGGCTCGCAGCGTGCTGGCGCGATGGCGCTTTGGCGGCGGTCGTGCTCGCGTCCGCCTCGGCCGGCGCGCAGACCGTCGACAGCCTCGACGTTGCCGCGCGTTCGCGGCTGCTCGAACGAGCCGCGTCGGCCGTGATCGGACTGAAGGTGGAGGCGGTCGACGACGCACGGTCGAACCGCACGCTCGGCCGCGAGCGCGAAGGCTCCGGTGTGGTGATCGATCGCGACGGCCTCGTGCTGACGATCGGCTACCTGATCCTCGAAGCCGAGCACGTGCTGCTCGTCATCGACGAGGAGCGCGAGATTCCGGGCCGCGTCGTGGCCTACGACCCGGCCACCGGCTTCGGCCTGGTGCAGCCGCTGGCGCCGCTGCGCATCGAGGCCGTGCCGCTCGGCCGCTCGGGGCGCGTGGCCACCGACGATCCGTTGATGGTGGTCAGCGGCGGCACCGACGGCGCGGTGAGCGCGGTGCGCCTGGTGTCGAGGCGGCCGTTCACCGGCTACTGGGAGTACCGCATCGACGATGCCCTCTTCACCGCCCCGCCGCGCGCCGACCACAGCGGTGCGGGCCTGTTCAACGCCCAGGGCGAACTCGTGGGCATCGGCTCGCTGGTGGTCGCCTACGCGCTGGGAGGCGACCAGCCGCGCCACCCGGGCAACATGTTCGTCCCGATCGACCTGCTGCCGCCGATCCTCGACGAACTGCGCCGCAGCGGCACCTCGTCGGCGAGCCGGCGCGCCTGGATGGGCGTCAACTGCGTCGACGATGACGGCAGCGTCAAGATCTCGCGCGTCACCGATGACAGCCCGGCCGACGTGGCTGGGCTGCGTGCGGGCGACCGCATCCTGCGCATCGACGACGTCGCGGTCGGCTCGCTCGACCAACTGTGGCTCGCGTTGTGGCGCAAGGGTCCGCCCGAGCGCGAGGTGACGCTCGAGATCCAGCGCGACGACGAGCGGCAGACGGTGAAGGTCTTCACCGTCGAGCGTGCCAAGACGCTTAGGCGCTCGCGGGGCGTGTAGGCGCTTCGCGCAGCGCCGTCTCGACCCCCGGATAGCGCAGCACCAGGCGCAGCTCGCGCTTCATGCGCGTGTTGTCGAGCCGACGCGACTCCGACAGAAAGCTCATCTGCAACGGGCTCAGTTGCTGGCGCGCCTGCGCCGGCGTCAGCCGCGGCACCCGCGGCAGGCCGCAGCGGTCGGCCACGCGGTCGAGGTAATCGCCCATCTTCAGCGCTTCGTCGTCGACGACGTGGATCGCGCGCATCGTCGGGCC
>DASURM010000371.1:0-7312 GCA_036280035.1 Burkholderiaceae bacterium
CCGAGCACAGCACCAGACCGATGAGGCTCGCAGCCCCGATCCACGATGGCTTCACGGCGTCTCCTGGTGGTCAGTTCGGGTCGGGTCCACGCGGTCAGGCCACCGTCGCTTCATCGGTCCGCTTGTGGCTACGGCCGGGCCTTCGGCCCTTCACATCGCTGATGCGATGTGAGCCTGCGCCGAAGACAGGCGCCGGATTCATGAAACCGTCGCCTCGTCAGTGCGTCTTTCACCTCGGTTGTCGACCCAGCTCACCGACACCTTGTCGCCGGCCTTCGCGCCCTTGAGCGTGAACTGCAGGAACGGGTTCTTCGATATCGCGGGCCCCCACTGCGCGGCGAGCACGGGCTTGCCGTTGTGCGACGCGCCGACCTCCTGGATGAACCAGGCCGGGATGGTCTTGCCGGCGCTGTCCTTGCGCTGCCCGGTCTCCATCTCGTGGCTCATCAGCACGCGCACGATGACCTTGTCGCCTTGCGCCTGTGCGCGGATTCGCATCGGATCTGCCATCTCAACCTCCGCACCCGCCGAGCGTGACCTTGACTTCCTTCTGCGCGAACAGCACCTTGCCATCGGCCAGCATCGCCACCGCGAGCACGTTGCTCGACTGGCCCATCTTCACGCGCGTGGCCAGGCTGGGTTCGATCGCATCGCTGACGTCGAACACCGCGGCCAGCGTGTTGGGGTTCTTCTCCACCAGCAGCGCCAGCCGCTTCACGCCGGGCAAGGCACAGGCGCACGCCACCGGCACGACGGCGCCGTTCTCGGCGATGTCGGGCGCGGTCAGCACCACGTCCTTGCTCTCCGCCGGCACCGCGCCGCCCAAGGCCTTGATGGCATCGCCGATGTTCTTGGCCTCGAAGGCCGCCTTGGCCCACTCGGCGCGTGCCGACTGCGGCAGCAGCCCGGCACCGGCCAGCAGCGCGGCGACCTCTGCGCCGCGCGACAACGCTTTGCGTCTCGTGATCATCGTGCCCAACCCCTTGCTACGTCCGATGATACGGGCGACGCCGCGGCCGCCGACCCATGGCTTCTACGGAGACCGATCGAACGGTGCGCGCACGCGGGGCGCGCCACGGGCCGCTCAGGCGACGTCGACCTCGACGAAGCAGGCCGCCACCGCAGGCGGCAGCGGGCTGTCGAGCAGGCGCGCCGCGATGCGCAGCGCCTCGGCCGCCGGCGGCGCGAGCCGCCCCGCGGGCGACAACGCCACCGCCGCGTCGACCCAGCGCCGCACCAGCACCGGCCGCAGCATCCACGCCAGCGCCTGCACGTCGTGCAGCGCATTGACCAGCGCGTTGGCGTCGGGCATGTCACGCGTCGCGCCGGCGTCGGGCCAGGGCTGCATCACGTCGCGCCACCAACGCTCGCCGCTGGTAGCCGCGCCCGACATCACGTCGATGTCGATCTCGGGCGACGGTACGATGCGCGACAGGAACGCGCTCAGGCGGCCGATCTGCAGCGCGGTATCGGTGGCCAGGCCCTCCAGCTCGACCTCGGCCGCCGCCGGCCGCGCCAGCGCCTTCACGTCACCCAACGCGTGGCGCAGCGCCAGCCAGCGCAGACGGTCGAGCGCGAGCGCGCGGCCGTCGGCGGCGATCAGGCGACGCACCGCGCGCAGCAGCTGCTGCCGCTTCTCGAGCGGGCCTTGCGCGATGCGGCCGACGAAGCGCTCGAGCCACGGCATGCGCTCGTGCCACTGCACCTTCATCAGTTCGTTGCGCAGCTCCTTGGCGCCCACCGTGTGGCGGCATTCGTCGCGCCATACCGCCATCTCGCGAGCGCGCCCGGGTGTCAGCAGCAGCGCCAGCGCCGCCGCGTGCAGCTGGCCGGGGCCGGCCACCTGCATGAAACGCTCGCGGCGTTCGCCCTCGGCTACCGGATCGGGTGGCGGCGCGGGCGGGCTGGCCTGCGCTGCGGCCGGCTTGTCGGCGCCGCTCACAGGCAAGCTCCGCACTGCGCGCTCACAGCGACCCCGCGGACTCGAAGCGGAACACCGGCGCCAGCAGGCTGGTGGGGAACTGCCGGATCGCCTCGTTGTACGCCGTGCACGCGCGATTGAAGCGCTGGCGCTTGTCGATCAACTGCGGGCCGAACTCGAACAGCGCCAGCATCTGCGTGGCCACTGCGTCGTTGGCGTGCAGTTCGGCGTCGGACTCGACCTGGTTCAGCACGCGCGCCAGCGTGGCATCGAGCGCGCCCTCGGCGGTGGCCAGACTGGCGGCCGCCTCGGCGCGCGTGGGCCGGCTGCGCACCGCGCCAGCCGCACTGTGCAGTTGCTGCTGCGCCGAACGCAGCGCATCGACCCCGTCGCGGCCGTTGGGCCACAGATCCCACAGCGCCTGCGCGAGCGACTCGAGCACCTGGCCACGCCGCTCGCACAACGCATCGATCTGCCCCCACGTCTCGACGATCGCCGCGCGCAGCCCGACCACCCGGTTGTGCGCGCCGACCATCCAGAAGCCGCACACGACCAGCGCGCCCAGCAGCAACCCCTGCGTCGAACTCACCCGCGTGCCCCTCCCGGCGCGCGCGTCATGAACGCAACTCGCCGTCGCCGAGCACCACCCACTTCTGCGACGTCAGGCCTTCGAGGCCGACCGGCCCGCGGGCGTGGAACTTGTCGGTCGAGATGCCGATCTCGGCGCCCAGCCCATACTCGAAGCCGTCGGCGAAGCGCGTGCTGGCGTTGACCATCACGCTGGCCGAATCGACCTCGCGCAGGAAGCGCATCGCGCTGGCATGGTTGGACGTCAGGATCGCATCGGTGTGGTGCGAGCCGTAGCGGTTGACGTGCGCGATCGCCTCGTCGAGGCTGTCGACCACCTTGACGCTGATGATCGGCGCCAGATACTCCTCGGCCCAGTCGGTTTCCTGCGCCGGCAGCGCCTTGGCGCCGGGCACCGCGCTCACCAGCGAGAGCGCGCGCTCGTCGCAGCGCATCTCGACGCCCTTGGCGGCGAACACCGCCGCGATGCGCGGCAGGAACGCGCCCGCCTGCGCCGCGTGCACCAGCAGCGACTCGGCGGCGTTGCAGGGGCTGACCTTCTGCGTCTTGGCGTTGTCGGTGACGGCCAGCGCCATCGGCAGATCGACCTCGGCGTCGACCACCACGTGGCAGTTGCCGTCGAGGTGCTTGATGACCGGCATCTTCGCCTCCGCAGCGACGCGCTCGATCAGGCCCTTGCCGCCGCGCGGGATCATCACGTCGACTTGGTCGCGCATCGCCAGCAGGCAGCCCACCGCGGTACGGTCGCGGGTGGCCACCAGTTGCACCGCCTCGCTCGGTAGCCCCGCGCCGGCCAGCGCGCGCTCGACCAGGCGCGCCAGCGCCAGGTTGGACGCCAGCGCCTCGGAGCCGCCGCGCAGGATCGCCGCGTTGCCGCTCTTGATCGCCAGCGAAGCCGCCTCGATCGTCACGTTGGGGCGGCTCTCGAACACCATCGCGAACACGCCCAGCGGCACCCGCATGCGGCCGACCTGGATGCCGCTCGGTTGACGCTTCAACTCGCTGATCTCGCCGATCGGGTCGGGCATCGCGGCGATCTGCTCGCAGCCGCGCGCCACCGTGTCGATGATCGCCGGCGTCAGCTTCAGCCGATCGACCAGCGCCGCGGCGGTGCCTGCGGCGACGGCAGCCTCGACGTCATCGCGGTTGACCCGCAGCAGCGCATCGCTCTGGGCGCGCAGCAAGCGCGCCAGCTCGCGCAGCGCCGCGTTGCGCGCGGCCAGCGGGGCGCGCGCCATCGCGCGCGACGCGGCGCGCGCCAGTTCGCCCACGTGGGCCATGTAGACGGGGATGTCGGTGGGAGTCATGTCGGGTTCGCCCGGCCGCGCGAAGAACTCGACGCGCCCCCAGGGGGCCGCGACAACCGAAGGTTGCGGCGCAGGCTCACATCGCGTAGCGATGTGAAGGCGCGAAGCGCCGGCCGCAGCCAAGACAGTGAGCGGGGGGCTCGAGTCACGCGGCGATTGTCCCACCGGCATCAGAAATGCGCCACGAGCGCCAGCCATAACGGCGCCGTGAACGCGAACGCCACGGTGGATATCACGATCGCCGTGGTCGCGGCAGCTTCGTCGGTGCGATAGCGTTGTGCGAACAGCAGCGCGTTGCTGCCCACCGGCAGCGCGGCCATCAGCACCACCACCGCCAGCGGCTGGCCAGACAGCCCGAACACCCCCTGCGCCACCGGCCATACGCAGGCCGGCATCGCGATCAGCTTGACGGCGCTGAGTGCAATCGACTCGCGCACCGGACCGCTGACGCCGTAGTGCTGCAGCGAGAGCCCGATCAGCACCAGGCACACCGGCACCACCGCCGTGCCCAGCACCTGCAGCAACTGGTCGATCAAGTCGGGCAACTGCAAGCCCGCGGCGTTGAACGCCAGCCCTGCCAGCAGCGGCAGCACGACCGGGTGCGTGACGATGTTGCGCAGCATCGTGCGCCAGACTCCGCCGTGCGAGCCTGGGGCCCCGGCCACGTCGTGCTCGACCAGCGCGGTCAGCGCGCTCAGCAGCACCAGGCCGTGCAGGCTCACCAGCGTCAGGTGCAGCCCGAGCCCGCTCTCTCCGAACAGCGCGGCGGCCATCGGAATGCCGACCTGCACCGCGTTGCCGTAGACCCCGGTGAGCGCCCGCACCGCGGCACGCGCCGGCGCCTGCGGGTCGCGCCGGCGGCGCAGCCAAGCGTAGACGACGAGCGCGAGCACGAGCGCCGGCACGAAGAACGCGGCCAGCGTGCGCCACGGCAGCGTGGCCAGCGGCAGCCGCGCCGCGGTGCGGAACAGCAGCGCCGGCACGAAGATCAGGAACGCCGCGTTGCCGAGCACGCGCGCGGTGTTGCCTTCGCCCAGCCAGCGCCGGCGACCGGCCCACCAGCCGATGGCGACGATCAAGAACATCGCCAGCAGCTTCTGCAGCACGAGCCACGACATGCCGGGCGCGGCGACAGGATCAGCCGGCGCGCCGGCGGGCGGTCTTCTTCGCGGGGGTCTTCCTCGCCGGGGTCTTCCTGGCCGGCGTGGCCGCCGCCTTCCTGGTCGGTGCGCCTTGCTCGACCGCCGGCTCGCCGGAGGCCTCGGCCTTCTTCGCGCCCGCCTTCGCGACCGTCGCCGCGGATGCCGTCGCGCCAACCGCCGCCCGCGCCGGGGCTGCACCCTTGGCCGGCGGCTTGCCGCCGCGCTGCGGCCGCGGCTCGAACTCGAACACCACCTTGCCTTCCTGCGGGTCGTAGCGCAGGTAGGCCTTGAACTTGCGCCGCGTGCGGTTGGAGACGAAGTTCTCCAGCAGATCGGTACGGCCCGCACTCAGCAGCTTGTGCATCTGCTCGTGCGCCACCGGCTGCTGCAGGATGATCTTGCCGCTCTTGAAGTCGCAGGTCTGCTTGGGGCCGACCGCGTGCTCGCAGACGTAGCTCGTGCCGTGCTCGTAGACGTGGCCCTTGCACTTGGGGCACGCGCCCAGCGAGGCCTGGCCACTGAAGTCCACCGGCTCGCCGTCGGCCTGCGCACGGCGCTCGTCCTCGCCGAAATCGAACTCGAGCTTCCAGTTGCTGATCTCGTCGTCGTAGACCAGCTTCAGCTCGGCGCTGAACGGCCAGCCGGCCTTCGAGCGAAAGCCCTCGAGCGGGCCGATCCTCTTGTCGCGCAGGAAGGCCTCGACTTCAGCAACCTCGAAGCTGCGCCCGCCGGGGATCTTGGTGATGCTGAACTCGCAAGCCTCGCAGGCGAAGCGCCGGTAGTTCTCCTTGACCACGCCGCCGCAGTTGGGACACGGCGTGGCCAGCGTGGCGTAGTCGCCGGGGATGGTGTCGCGGTCGTACTCCTTGGCCTTGCGCACGATGCGCTCGGCCATCGCGGCCACGTCTTGCATGAACGCGCTGCGCGGCAGGCGCCCGTGCTCCATCTCGAGCAGCCGGTATTCCCAGTCGCCGGTCAGCTCGGGTTTGGTCAGATCCTCCACATCGAGCCCGCGCAGCAAGGTCATCAACTGGAACGCCTTGGCGGTTGGCACCAGCTCGCGGCCCTCGCGCAGCATGTACTTCTCGAAGATCAACCCTTCGATGATCGCCGCGCGCGTGGCCGGCGTGCCCAGGCCCTTGTCGTGCATCGCCGCGCGCAGCTCGTCGTCCTCGATCAGCTTGCCCGCGCCCTCCATCGCCGACAGCAGCGTCGCCTCGGTGTAGCGCGGCGGCGGCCTGGTCTTCAGCGCCAGCACGTCGACCTCGACGTTGCGCACCACTTCGTCGGGCAGCACCGGCACCAGGTTGGCGTCTTCGTCCTGCGCCTCCTTGCCGTACACCGCCTGCCAGCCCGGGTTGACGAGCACGCGGCCGTTGGTCTGGAAGGCGTGCGCGCCCACCGTGGTGATGCGCGTCGTGAGCAGGTACTCGGCAGGCGGAAAGAAAACCGCGATGAAGCGCTTGACCACCAGGTCGTAGAGCTTCGCCTCGGCTTCGCTCAGGTGCGTCGGCGTCTGCAGCGTCGGGATGATCGCGAAGTGGTCCGACACCTTGGCGTTGTCGAACACGCGCTTGCTCGGCTTCACGTAGTCGGCCTTCAAGGCCTGCTTGGCGTGCCGCGCCAGCTCGCGCGACGGCCCCGGCAGGTCGCCCTCGGCGAGCACCGCCATCGTCTTCTTGACGACGCCGAGGTAATCCTCGGGCAGCGCGCGCGAATCGGTGCGCGGATAGGTCAGCGCCTTGTGCTTCTCGTACAGCGCCTGCGCCAGCGACAGCGTCGTCTTGGCCGAGAAGCCGAAGCGGCCGTTGGCCTCGCGCTGCAGGGTCGTCAGGTCGTACAGCAGCGGGCTGCTCTGCGTGCTGGGCTTGCTCTCCTCGCGCACCTGGCCGCTGCCGCCGCGCACCGCGTCGGCTATTCGCTGCGCGTCGCGCGCGTTCCACAGCCGGTCGGCGCGCGCTTCCGCGTCGTCCTCGTTCTTCCTCCACTTCGGGTCGAACCACTTGCCATCGTAGGTGCCGGCCTTGGCGAGAAATGCCGCCTTCACTTCCCAGTAGTCGCGCGGCACGTGGCGGCGGATCTTCTCCTCGCGCTCGACCACGATCGACAGCGTCGGCGTCTGCACCCGGCCCACGGTGGTGAGGAAGAAGCCGCCGTCGCGCGAGTTGAACGCCGTCATCGCGCGCGTGCCGTTGATGCCCACCAGCCAGTCGGCCTCCGAGCGGCTGCGCGCGGCGTCGGCCAGGCCGTGCATCTGCGCGTCGCTGCGCAGTTCGGCGAAGCCGTCGCGGATCGCCTGCGGCGTCATGCTCTGCAACCACAGCCGCCGCACCGGCTTGTGCAGCGGCTTGCCG
>DASURM010000372.1:0-8464 GCA_036280035.1 Burkholderiaceae bacterium
GCCGCCACCGCGGCGCGGGGCTGGGCGGCGGCAACGACGAGCGCGAACAGACCCTGAACCAGTTGCTGGTCGAGATGGACGGCTTCGAGACCAACCTCGGCGTCATCGTGATGGCGGCCACCAACCGGCCCGACATCCTCGTCCCGGCGCTGCTTCGCCCCGGCCGCTTCGACCGCCAGGTCTACGTCACGCTGCCCGACATCCGCGGCCGCGAGCAGATCCTCAACGTGCACATGCGCAAGGTGCCGCTGGGCTCCGACGTGCGCGCCGACCTGATCGCGCGCGGCACGCCGGGCTTCTCGGGCGCCGATCTGGCGAACCTGGTCAACGAGGCGGCGCTCTTTGCCGCGCGGCGCAACGGCCGCGTGGTCGAGATGTCCGACTTCGAGAAGGCCAAGGACAAGATCATCATGGGCACCGAGCGCAAGTCGATGGTGATGGACGAGGACGAGCGCAGGAACACCGCGTACCACGAGTCGGGCCATGCGCTGCTCGGCAAGCTGCTGCCCAAGCTCGACCCGATTCACAAGGTGACGATCATCCCGCGCGGCGGCGCGCTCGGCGTCACGGTGTCGTTGCCCGAGAAGGACCGCTACAGCACCGACAAGACGATGATGCTCAACCGCATCTCGATGCTGTTCGGCGGCCGCATCGCCGAAGAGGTGTTCATGCACCAGATGACCACCGGCGCCAGCAACGATTTCGAGCGCGCCACGTCGATCGCGCGCGACATGGTGATGCGCTTCGGCATGAGCGACGTGATGGGGCCGATGGTCTACTCGGAGAACGAAGGCGAGGTCTTCCTCGGCCGCTCGGTGACCAAGACCACCAACATCTCCGAAGAGACGATGCGCAAGGTCGACGCCGAGGTGCGCCGCATCATCGACGAGCAGTACACGATCGCGCGCAAGCTGATCGAGGACAACCAGGACAAGATGCACGCGATGGCCCAGGCGCTGCTCGAGTGGGAGACCATCGACGGCGAGCAGATCGACGACATCATGGCCGGCAAGCCGCCGCGCCCGCCGAAGGACTGGTCGCCTTCGGGGTCCAAGCCGAGCGGCCCGATGCCGCCGGTCAGCACCGACGGCGCGCCGGCCGCAGCGGCCTGATCGGTCGCAGGCGTCACAATCGACGGGGCCGCTGGCCCCGTTCGTTTTGCACCTTGCCGCCGATGCTCTGGCAGACCTCGCGCCACACGATCGACCTCGCGCATGCGCGCGTGATGGGCATCGTCAACGTGACGCCGGATTCGTTCTACGACGGCGGCCGCCACATCGGCGTCGACTCGGCACGGCAGCATTGCGAGCGGCTGGTCGACGAGGGCGCGGACATCCTGGACATCGGCGGCGAATCGACGCGGCCCGGTGCGCGTGCACCCGATGTGCAGGAGGAGATCGACCGCGTGCTGCCGGTGCTCGAGCATGCCTGCACGCTCGGCGTACCGGTGTCGGTCGACACCAGTCGGGCCGAGGTGATTCGCGCGGCGCTGGCCGCAGGCGCCGACATCGTCAACGACGTGCGCGCGCTGCGCTGGCCCGGCGCACTGGAGGCCGTGACCGCACACGCGGCATGCGGAGTCTGCCTGATGCACATGTTCGGCGACGACCCGGCGGCGATGCAGCGCGCGCCCACCTATGACGACGTGGTCGAGACGGTGCGCGACTTCCTGCAGGAGCGGCTGGCGCAGGTCGAGCGCACCGGTGTGGCGAAATCGCGCATCGCGCTCGACCCGGGAATCGGCTTCGGCAAGACCACGGAGCACAATTGGGCGCTGATGAAGGGCCTCGACACGTTGTGCGCACTCGGCCGGCCGCTGGTGATCGGCTGGTCGCGCAAGTCGACGCTCGGCGCACTCACCGGCCGCGACGCCGATGATCGCCTGCCTGCCAGCCTGGCTGCGGCGCTGGCCGCCGTGCAGCGAGGTGCGCGCATCGTTCGCGTCCACGACGTGGCAGCAACCGTCGACGCGCTGGCGGTGTGGCGCCGCTGCGGCCTCAATGCATGACGGGGAGATGATGGCAAGACGTTACTTCGGCACCGACGGCATCCGCGGCACGGTCGGCCAGGCGCCGATCACACCGGACTTTCTGCTCCGGCTCGGGCACGCGGTGGGCCGCGTGCTGCGTCGCGACCGCGCCCGCGCCCAGGTGGTGATCGGCAAGGACACGCGCATTTCCGGCTACATGATCGAGTCGGCACTCGAGGCCGGCTTCGCATCGGCCGGTGTCGACACCTTGCTGTGCGGTCCGCTTCCGACTCCGGCGGTGGCGTACCTCACGCGCGCATTGCGGCTGACCCTCGGTGTCGTGATCAGCGCATCGCACAACCCATACCCGGACAACGGCATCAAGTTCTTCTCGGCTGCAGGCGAAAAGCTGCCCGACGAATGGGAGCAGGCCGTCGAGACCGCGCTCGGCGAGCCGGCGCAGTGGGTCGACTCGATGAGTCTGGGCAAGGCCCGGCGCATCGACGACGCGGGCGGCCGCTACATCGAGTTCTGCAAGGGCACGGTGCGTCACGATCTGTCTCTGCGCGGCCTGAAGATCGTGGTCGATGCGGCGCACGGGGCGGGGTATCGCGTCGCCCCCGACGTGTTCCACGAACTCGGCGCCGACGTGGTGGCGATTGGCGTGTCGCCCGACGGCCTCAACATCAACGACGGCGTCGGCGCCACCGCGCCGGCGACGCTGGCGAAGACGGTGGTCGAACACAAGGCCGATTACGGCATCGCGCTCGACGGCGACGCCGACCGCGTGCTGATGGTCGACGGCGACGGTCGCGTCTACAACGGCGACGAACTGCTGTACGTCATGGTCGCCGAGCGTCTGGCCAGCGGCCAGGCGGTCGAGGGTGCCGTGGGCACGCTGATGACCAACATGGCGATCGAGCTGGCGCTGCGTGCCCGCGATGTGCCGTTGGTACGCGCCAGGGTCGGCGACCGCTACGTCCTGGAGGAACTGACGGCGCGCCGCTGGCTGCTCGGCGGCGAGGGCTCGGGCCACCTGCTCGCACTGGACAAGCACACCACCGGCGACGGCATCATCAGCGCGCTGCAGGTGTTGCAGGCCGTGCGGCACAGCGGCCGCACGTTGTCGCAACTGCTGCACGGCGTGTCGCTGTTCCCGCAGACGCTGATCAACGTGCGACTGGCACCCGATGTCGACTGGAAGGCCAACCGCAAGCTGGCAGCCGAGCAGGAGGCGGTGCAGCGCGACCTCGCCGACTCCGGCCGGGTGCTGATCCGGGCCTCCGGCACCGAACCCCTGCTGCGCGTGATGGTCGAAGCCAGCGACGCCGAGATGGCCCGCGGCTGCGCCGAAAGGCTGGCGCGCGCGGCGGCGGCCTGACCGCGAGGGCAACCGTGTCCGAGCGCGACTCTGCCGGCGTGCTGGCGGCGATCGATCTCGGTTCGAACAGCTTCCGACTCGAAATCTGCGAGGCCGGGCCGGGGCCGCTGCAACGCGTCGACTACTGCAAGGACACCGTGCGCCTGGGCGCTGGACTGGGCGAAACCCGCCTGCTCGACGACGAGTCGATGAGCCGCGGCTGGGCGTGCATGGCGCGCTTTGCCGAGCGGGTTCGCGGCCTCGAGCCGCGCGCCGTTCGCGCGGTGGCCACCGCGACGCTGCGCGAGGCGCTCAACCGCGACGTGTTCCTGGCGCGCGCGCAATCGCTGCTCGGGTTGCCGATCGACGTGATCTCGGGCCACGAGGAGGCTCGCCTGATCTACGGCGGCGTCGCGCACTACCTGCCCGAAGGCGACGAGCGGCGTCTGGTGTTCGATATCGGCGGCCGCTCGACCGAGGTGATCCTGGGCCGCGGCAAGACGCCCGGCACGGTCGAGTCGTACGCCGTGGGCAGCGTCGAGCTGTCGCTGCGCTACTTTGCCGACGGCCGCGTCGGCGCGCGCAGCTTCGAAGCCGCGCGCGTCGCCGCGCAGGCCGCGCTCGAAGGCGCCCAGGGCGTGCTGGCGGGCGAGCGCTGGGACGCCGTGTACGGGGCCTCCGGCACCGTCGGCGCAGTGTCCGACGTGCTGCGTGCCGAAGGCCTGAGCGACGGCACGATCACCGCGCGCGCGCTCGATGCGCTGGTGCGCCGGTTGATCGACGCAGGCCATGCCGACAAGGTGCAGTTGGCCGGGCTCAAGGATGACCGCCGGCCGGTGATCGGCGGCGGGGTGGCGATCGTGTGCGCGCTGGTCGACCTGCTGAACCTCGAGCGCATCGCGCCGGCGCGCGGTGCGCTGCGGCACGGCGTGATGATCGAGATGCTCGATCGCGACGCGCCGGCGCGCGATATCCGCAGCGCCAGCGTGCAGCGCCTGCAGCGCCAGTTCGCGGTCGACGTGGTGCAGGCGCAGCGCGTGACCGAGATGGCACTGTGGCTGTTCGCCGCGCTGCACGTCGAGCCGGAGCAGCGCGTGCAGCGTGCCCATGCCATGTTGCGCTGTGCCGCGGCGCTGCACGAGGTGGGCATGGCGGTGTCGCACGAGAGCCACCATCGGCACGGCGAGTACATCGTTCGCCACGCCGACGCCGCCGGCTTCGCCGACCATCAACTCGGCCGGTTGGCGACACTGGTGCTGGCCCAGCGCGGCGGCCTGCGCAAGGTCGAGGACGCGCTCGCCGGCGACGCCCTGCTGCGCGACCAGGCGCTTGCGCTGCGCCTGGCGATCGTGCTGTGCCACGCGCGGCGCAACCCGGCCGCGGGCCGCCTTCGGCTGGGGCGTAGCGCCGGCGGCTGGCTGCTGCTGATCGACACCCCGTGGGCCGACACACATCCGCAGTCGATCCACCTGCTGCGCGAGGAAGAGAAGGCCTGGTCGCGCACGGCCTGGCCGCTGGCGCTGCACGTCGACTGAAGGCCTGCGCGCTGCTACATCGTCTCGGGCGACTGCACGCAGACGACGAAGGCCTGTGCGCGGGCCTCGCCGTCGGCGCCCGCGTCGCTCGGGCGACTGCGCAGCCACCAGACCGAGCCTTTGCGGATCGTCCACGGCGCCTCGCGGCCGGTGAGCAGCAGCGACACCAGTTCGCCCAGCGCCGGTTGGTGGCCCACCACCAAGACGGTACGCCGCGCATCGGGCCACCCGCTGGCAGCCAGCAGGTCGCGTGCGCTCGCGCCTGGACCGATCGATTCCACGGTGGCGAACGGGCGCTCGAGCTTGGCGGCGGTGCGTTGCGCGCGTAGCGCGGGGCTGACCAGGACGCGCAGGCCGTCGGGCAGCTGGCGGTGCAGCCACAGCGCGACCCGCGACGCCTGGCGTTCGCCGCGCGGCGTCAGCCGGCGCTCGAGATCGTCCGCCCGTGCAGCAGCGCCGGCCTCGGCATCGGCATGACGCCAGAGAATCAGGTCCATCGATACTCAACGCAGCGGGCTGCCGTAGCGTTCACACAGGGCGCGCTGGGCCGAGAGGCCGGGCTTGCCGCGCAGCCGCCGCTCGTACTGGCCATTGGGTCGCATCTGCCAGGCATCCTGAGTGTCGTGCAGATAGGCGGTGAGGGTTTCGTCGATCAGGCGCTGCCGCAGCGTCGGATCGTGCACCGGCCAGGCGAGTTCGATGCGGCGGAACATGTTGCGGCCCATCCAGTCGGCGCTCGACAGGTACAGGGTCTCCTCGTTGCTGATGCGGAAATAGAACACCCGCGAGTGCTCGAGGAAGCGGCCGACGATCGAGCGCACGCGCACGTTCTCGGAGACCCCGCTGCGCCCTGCGGGCACGACGCAGGCCCCGCGCACGATGAGGTCGATGTCGACGCCGGCGCGGCCAGCCCGCGCCAGTGCCAGGCCGAGCGCCTCGTCGGTCAGCGCATTCATCTTCAGCACGATGCGCGCGCTCTTGCCCGCGCGTGCCGCAGCGGCGGCGGCCTGCACGTGATCGAGCATGCGCTGGTGCAGCGTGAAGGGTGCGACGATCAGCGCCTTCAGGCCGTTGATGCGGCTCTGACTCGCCAGGTGCTGGAACACCTGTGCCATGTCGGCCGTGAGGCGCGCGTTGGCGGTCAGGTGGCCGATGTCGGTGTACAGCCGCACCGTGCGCGGGTTGTAGTTGCCGGTGGACAGGTGCCCGTAGCGGCGCAGCTGCCGCCCCTCGCGGCGCGTGACCAGCAGCATCTTGGCGTGCGCCTTCAGGCCAACGATGCCGTACACCACCTGCGCGCCCGCCGCTTCGAGCCGCTCGGCCCAGTTGATGTTGGCCTCTTCGTCGAAGCGCGCCCTCAGCTCGACCACCACCATCACTTCTTTGCCGCGGCGGGTGGCCTCGAGAAGCAATTCCATCAGTGCCGAATCGGCGCTGGTGCGGTAGATCGTCTGCTGGATCGACAGCACCTGCGGGTCGTGCACGGCCTCGCGCAGCAACGCCTCCACCGGATCGAGCGACTCGAACGGATGGTGCAGCAGCAGATCGCCCTGGCGCAGCCGCTCGAACATCGAGCCGTCGCGCGGGACACTCGCCGGCCACGCCGGTTTGTGCACCGGATAGTGCAGCGAGCGCGCCGGCACCAGGTCGATCAGCTGCGCCAGCCGCACCAGGTTGACCGGGCCCGCGACCCGGTACAGCGCCTGCGCCGTGAGCTGGAACTGCTCGAGCAGAAAGGCCGACAGCGGCTCCGGGCACGAGGCCGCCACTTCCAGCCGCACCGCGCGACCGAACTGGCGCTGCGTCAGCTCCAGGCGCAGGGCCTGGCGCAGGTTGGCCACCTCGAACTCGTCGACCGCGAGGTCGGAGTCGCGCGTCACGCGGAACTGCGAGAAGCCGTCGACGTGGCGCCCGGGGAACAGCTCGCCGAGGTTGGCCCGCACCACGCTGGACAGCAGCACGAAGCCCTGGCGGCGCCCGATCAGCTCGTCGGGCAGCTTGATCACGCGCGGCAGCGCGCGCGGCACGCGGACGATCGCGATGTCGTTCTGGCGACCGAAGGCGTCACGGCCGCGCAACCGCACGATGAAGTGCAGCGACTTGTTGGCCACCTGCGGAAACGGATGCGCCGGGTCCAGGCTCAACGGCACCAGCAGCGGCCGCACCTCGCGCGCGAAGAACGCGGCCACCCAGCGCCTTTGCGCCGCGTTGCGCTCGCCGTGCGACAGGATCTGCAACCCGGCCTTCCTGAGATCGACGCTCAGGTGATCGTTGTAGAGCGCGTACTGTTCGTCCACCAGCGCGTGCGCGGCGATCGAGATGTCGCGCAGCGCCGCGGCGCCGGCGACCTGCGCACCGCCGGGTATCGCCTGGCGCAGTTCGTCGAGCGTCTCGGATACCCGAATCTCGAAGAACTCGTCGAGATTGGACGACACGATGCACAGGTAGCGCAGGCGCTCGAGCAGCGGCACGTCGCCGCGTCGTGCCATGTCGAGCACGCGAGCGTTGAACGCCAGCGCGCCCAGATCGCGGTGCAGCAGCGGCGAGGGTGCAGGCGCGGGCGGCTTCACCGCCGCGAGTGTGCCTTGCCTTCATGGCGCCATCCGGGCGATGCGGCGGCCTTGCGACAATAAGATTGCAAGTCTGCGCGTCGGCAGCGAACGCGGCGGCGAGGGCTCGACGCCGATCGCGGCGGGCGGCGCCGCTAAGGCTGGGTGGTGCCCGCCGAAGTGCGGCGGTAGATTCCGGTGACCTCGTCCTTGTCGGCGGGCCGCCGCTCGATGGCGACCGCCTGCCAGCCGGGCGGCGTGGCCGGCGGCCGCGCGATCGTGCCGGCCTTGACCCAGACCGGGCAATCGCTGCTTTCCGGGGCACCGGGGCGAGCATCGACGCGCCAGCGGCCGTAGTACTCGAGCGCCGCGGTCAACGCGAGCGGCAGGCCGGGCGCGATGATGCACACGCCAGGCGGGATGTGCTTGGACAGCAGCGCGATGTGGGCACGATAGCTGCGCGCGTAGTCCAGCGGCTGCAGCCACAACGTCATCGCCAGGGTCCACGACAGCACGACGCCGCCGGCGGGCAGCACCAGGCTGCGCCAGATCGCGGCGCGGTGCCTGGCGGTGCGCCAGCGCACCAGCCATAGCCACGCCACGCTGGCGGCGGTGGCGATCAGCAGCGGCAGCCAGGCGAAATGCGCCTTGAAGCCCGGCGCCAGCCTGGCGACGTTGGCAGCCGGCTTGGCCGGCACGCCGGTCTGCATCGCGATGTAGATCACCCACACCGCGATCGCCAGCAGCGTGAAGAAGAACACCGAGAACCAGTCGATCGCCGAGCTGGTGCTGCGGTTCAGCGTCGGCAGCGCGAACGCGGCGAGCACCGCGACGCCCGGCAGGCCGAGCATCAGCGCGCGGTCGGACCCACCCATCGCCAGATTGGCCGCCAGCGCGGCGATCAGCACCGACAGCGGGATCGCCACGTGCCGCCGCAACAGGAAGCGACGCCAGCGCCACAGCGCCCACAGCGCCAGCAGCCACGATGGCCACAGAAACCACAGCCACTGGCGAGCGATGAACGGCCACTGATTCAGTGTGGGCGGTGTGA
>DASURM010000373.1:0-7229 GCA_036280035.1 Burkholderiaceae bacterium
CGCGACGCGTACCTCGCCGACGGCGGCGCTGCCGCCGCACGAGCCGACAGCGCCACTGGCCCATCTGCCGCACGCCTCACCCTCGGTGCGACGCTTCGCGCGCGAACTCGGCGTGCCGCTCGACGAGGTGGCCGGCAGCGGGCCGAAAGGCCGCATCACGCACGACGACGTGCAGGGCTTCGTCAAGGGCGTGATGGCCGGTGCCGTGCAGACCGGCGCGCAGAAGGCCGCGGCGCCGGCTGTGTCGGCGGGCGGCGGCTTGCCGGGCCTGCTGCCGTGGCCGCAGGTCGACTTCGCCAAGTTCGGCGAGGTCGAGCGCAAGGAGCTGTCGCGGATCAAGAAGATCGCGGGCGCCAACCTGCACCGCAACTGGGTGATGATCCCGCACGTCACCAACAACGACGAGGCCGACATCAGCGACCTCGAAGCGTTCCGGGTGCAACTCAACCGGGAGAACGAGAAGAGCGGCGTCAAGCTGACCATGCTCGGCTTCGTCATCAAGGCCGTGGTGGCCGCGCTGAAGAAGTTTCCCGAGTTCAATGCCAGCCTCGACGGCGACGCGCTCGTCTACAAGCGCTACTTCCACATCGGCTTCGCGGCCGACACCCCCAACGGTCTGGTCGTGCCGGTGCTGAAAGACGCCGACAAGAAGGGCGTGCTGCAGATTGCGCAGGAGATGGCCGAGCTGTCGAAGAAGGCGCGCGACGGCAAGCTGGGGCCGGCCGACATGAGCGGTGGCTGCATCTCGATCAGTTCGCTCGGCGGCATCGGCGGCACGCACTTCACGCCGATCATCAACGCGCCGGAGGTGGCGATTCTCGGGCTGTCGAAGAGCTACTGGAAGCCGGTGTGGGACGGCAAGGCCTTCTCGCCTCGGCTGATGCTGCCGCTGTCGTTGTCATACGACCACCGTGTGATCGACGGCGCGGCCGCCGCGCGGTTCAATGCCTACCTGAGCAGCATCCTGGCGGATTTCCGACGGGTGTTGTTGTGACGCCGGCGTTGCGGGGCGTGGCGTGACGACGATCTGCGTCGCGCGCAAGTTCGGCCAGGTGACGGTGGCGGCCGATGCGCTGGTGACCTTCGGCGACACGCGCCTGGCGCACGGCTACGAGGCCAACGAGAAGGTGTTTCGCATCGGCGACTCGTGGGTCGGCATGGCCGGCACCACCGCGCACTTTCCGGTGCTGCGGCGCGCGCTCGGCACGCTGCCGCGGCCGGAGCTGAAGCTCGGCTCGCGCGACCAGGTGTTCGAGACCTTCCTCAAACTGCACCCCAAGCTCAAGGAGCAGTTCTTTCTCAACACCAAGGAGGA
This sequence comes from Burkholderiaceae bacterium, assembly GCA_036280035.1. Classification (GTDB taxonomy): domain Bacteria; phylum Pseudomonadota; class Gammaproteobacteria; order Burkholderiales; family Burkholderiaceae_C; genus JAEUPI01. The sequence goes on from DASURM010000373.1 coordinate 1,316, forward strand.
AGAATCCGACCCCTACGAGAGCAGCCAGTTCACGGTGCTGATCGCCAATGCCAACGGCATCTTCGGCGTCTATTCGTACCGTGAGGTGTTCGAGTTCGACCGCTTCTGGGCCATCGGCTCGGGGCGCAGCTTCGCGCTGGGGGCCATGTTCGCCCACTTCGAGCGCGCGCGCTCCGCGCGTGAAGTGGCCGAGCTGGGCGTTCGCGCCGGCTGCGAATTCGACAAGAACTCCGACGGGCCGGTGCGGGCCCGCACGATCAAACTGAAGGCATGACGCGGGAGCTTCCATGGCGCTGATCGAAGTGAAGGTGCCCGACATCGGCGACTTCAAGGACGTCGCGGTGATCGAACTGCTGGTCAAGCCGGGCGACCGCGTCGCGGTCGAACAGAGCCTGATCACCATCGAGAGCGACAAGGCGTCGATGGAGATTCCGTCGAGCGCCGCCGGCGTCGTCAAGGAGCTGAAGGTCAGGCTCGGCGACAAGGTCAACCAGGGTTCGCTGGTGCTGACGCTCGAGGGCGACGCGTCATCGGCCGCGACGCCGGCCCCCTCGGCGGCGCCTGCTGCCGCGGCGCCGATCGCAGCGCCGGCGGCGGCAGCGCCTGTTGCCACCGCCCCGCTGGCGGCAGCCAGCTACGGCGGTGGCGTCGACCTGGAGTGCGACATGCTGGTGCTGGGGGCCGGCCCGGGCGGCTACTCGGCCGCCTTTCGTGCGGCCGACCTCGGCATGAACACGGTGCTGGTCGAACGCTACGCCACGCTCGGCGGGGTCTGCCTCAACGTCGGCTGCATTCCGAGCAAGGCGCTATTGCACGTGGCCGCGGTGATGGACGAGGTCAGGCACTTCGCCGACATCGGCGTCGCGTACGGTGCGCCGGCGGTCGACCACGCCAAACTGCTGGCGCACAAGAACAAGGTGGTCGGCAAGCTGACCGGCGGCCTCGGCGCCATGGCCAAGATGCGCAAGGTGACCGTCGTGCGCGGCTACGGCACGTTCGCCGACCCGCACCATCTGGTGGTCGAGGAGACCACCGGCAGCGCGCAGGACAAGACCGGCAAGCGGCAGACCATCCGCTTCAAGCAATGCATCATCGCGGCCGGCTCGCAGGCGGTGCGGCTGCCGTTCCTGCCCGATGACCCGCGCATCGTCGATTCCACCAGCGCGCTCGAGTTGGGCCGCACGCCCAAGTCGATGCTGATCGTCGGCGGCGGCATCATCGGGCTGGAGATGGGCACCGTCTACTCGGCGCTCGGTGCCCGGCTCGACGTGGTCGAGATGCTCGACGGCCTGATGCTCGGCGCCGATCGCGACCTGGTACGCGTGTGGCAGAAGATGAACGCCGCACGCTTCGACCGCATCATGCTGAAGACCAAGACCGTGGGCGCAGAAGCCAGGGCCGACGGCATCCACGTGCGCTTCGAAGGTGACAACGCGCCAATGGGCCCGCAGCGCTACGACCTCGTGCTGCAAGCGGTGGGGCGCAGCCCCAACGGCCGCAAGATCGGAGCCGACAAGGCCGGCGTGGCGGTCGACCAGCGTGGCTTCATACCGGTGGACGTGCAGATGCGCACCAACGTGCCGCACATCTTCGCGATCGGCGACATCGTCGGCCAGCCGATGCTGGCGCACAAGGCGGTGCACGAGGGGCACGTCGCGGCCGAGGTGGCATCGGGCGACGACAAGAGCCGCTTCGACGCGCGCGTGATCCCGAGCGTGGCCTACACCGACCCCGAGGTGGCGTGGGTCGGCCTCACCGAAGACGACGCCAAGGCGCGCGGCATCGCGCTCACCAAAGGCCTGTTCCCGTGGTCGGCGTCGGGCCGAGCGATCGCCAACATGCGCGACGAAGGTTTCACCAAGCTGCTGTTCGACGCGCAGACGCACCGCATCGTCGGTGGCGGCATTGTCGGCACCCACGCGGGCGACCTGATCGGCGAGGTGGCGCTGGCCATCGAGATGGGCGCCGACGCGATCGACGTCGGCAGCACGATCCACCCGCATCCGACGCTGGGCGAGTCGATCGGCATGGCAGCCGAGGTGGCGCACGGCGTGTGCACCGACGTGGCGCCGCCGCGCAAGCGCTGAGGGCGCGCGCGAGCTTCGCAGCCCACGGGCCTGCATGCCCATGGCCTTCGCCAGCCACGGGCCAGCACGCAGGTGCTGTCCCGTGCGCGGGCTCAGCGCGCCGGCTTGGCCGCCTGGTCGAGCAGGCGCTGCGCGCGCCGGTCGAGTTCGCTCAGCGGCGTGGTCAGCACGTCGGCCACCAGCACCGGGCAGCGTTGCGGCATGTCGTCGCCGGCGCTCCACTGGCCTTCGGCGCCGGCGTCGGCGGCCGATATCGGCGCGCGCAGCCCGAGCCGCGTGGTCAGTTGCTGCAGCGCGGCCAGCACCCGCGCTTGCGCGAACAGGCGGTCGAAATCGGCGTTGGTGTACGAGCGTCTGGCGGTGTACAGCTCGTTCTCCGAGTTCAGCAGGTCGAGCAGGCTGCGCTGCCCGATGTCGAACTGCTGGCGATAGGCATCGCGCGCCTTCTCGATGGCCAGCACGTTGCGATCGAGCGTGCGCAGTTGCTCCTCGAGCTTGACCACGTCGTTGTAGGCGATGCCGGCGTTCTGCCGCGCATCGCGACACGCCTTGTCGCGCTGGTCGGCCGCCTGGTTCAGCAGGCTGGTCTGCTGGCGCACGCGGGCCTGGTCGGCGCCGCCGGCGAACAGGTTCCAGTTGAGCACCACGCCGGCGGTGACCTCGCGCTTCTGGTCGGGGATGGCGTCGAAGTTGTGCCCGTTGCCGGCACGCACTCGCGCCTCCAGCCGTGGCCAATAGGCGCTCTCGCGCTCGCTGACCGCGGCCCGTGCCGAACGCAGGTTCTCGATCGCTGCGTTGATCGCCGCGCTGTTGCGCAGCGCTTCGTCCATCGCCTGGTTGGCGGTGGCCGGCATCCCGGCGGCCAGCATCTGCGGCCGCGGCGGCTCGCGCAGCGGCTGCTCGCCGACCACGCGCAGATAGCGCGCCACCACGTCGTGCAGGTTGGTGGTCTCGGTGGTCAGGTTCGATTCGGCCAGCGCCACGCGCGCCGCGGCCTGCTCGACGTCGCTGCCGCGTCCGACGCCGGCGCGGAAGCGCGACTGGATCTGCGCGAAGTAGAAGCGGTGGTCGACGTAGCTGTCCTCGGCCAGCTGCACCAGTTTGCGGAAGCGCACCACGTCGATGTAGGCGCGCGCCGCGTCGAGGGCCGTCAGTTCGCTGATGTCGAGCAGTTCGAACCAGCGCGTCTGGCGCTCATGGTCGAGGCGCTGGATCTGCGAGGTCAGCGCCGTGCCGTCCCACAGCAACTGGGTGATGCTGAGCGCGACTCCGTTGTGATCGAGCGAGCCGTTGACCGGAATGCGCGACGTGATGCGGTCATCGGTGCGGCCGGCGCCGGCCTCGGCATCGACGCGCGGCAGCCAGCCCGCGCGCGCCACGCTCACGGCGTCGAGCGAGGCGCGCAGCGCATTGACGCGCGCGGTCACGTCGGGGTTGGTCTCGAGCGCCTTGCGTACTGCGTTGGCCATCGGATCGTCGCTCTGTGCGAGAGCGCCCAGCGGCAGCGCGCACATCGCGACCAGGGCGATCGATCGGAGGCTCGGCGTCATGCGGACTTTAGGCCGGCGAGCGTGCCAAAGCACCGCTGCGCGCATGGGTTGCAAACCGGGAAAGTTTAGGCGGACGCATTGCCGATCCGAGGTGCCACCGGCGACTCGAATCCGTCGTAAGTCACGACCAGGTAGCAACTTGTTTCACGGTCTGCCCGAGTTCGTGGCGCCCTGCCGGGCAGGGCACTCAAGTGGTCGCTACCCACGACGAAACACCGGTAGGGCGGCCCTTCCAGCGCCGACCGACGGCGCTTCCCGATGCGACACCTACCGCACCCGGTCATGGCGACGTGTCGCACCTTCGGGCGTCGCGCGTGGCTGGCTGCCGCGCTGATGGCGCTGTCGCTGGCGCCGCTGGCATGGGACGTCGAGCGCATGTCGCAGGCGGCGCAGCGTCTCGGCCCGCAGGCGGCGCACGGCGTGCTGGCGCTGCAGCCGCTGCTGGCGAGCCTGGCCGAGACCGACGATGCGGCGCGGCTCGACGGCGTCAATCGCTTCTTCAACCGCCGCATCGTGTTCCGCGACGATCGCGAGGTCTGGCACCGCGTGGACTACTGGGCCAGCCCGCTCGAGACGCTGCAGCAGGGCATGGGCGACTGCGAGGACTTCGCGATCGCCAAGTACTTCAGCCTGCTGGCCAGCGGCATGCCGGCCACGCAGCTCCGCCTGGTGTACGTGCGGCTGCAGATCGGCGGCGCCGGCGGTCCGGCGCAACCGCACATGGTGCTGGCGTACTACGCCAACGCGCAGGCCGAGCCGCTGATCCTCGACAACCTGGTGACCGAGATCCGGCCGGCATCGCGCCGGCCCGACCTGACGCCGGTGTTCAGCTTCAACAGCGAAGGTCTGTGGCAGGGCAATGGGGCGCAGCGCATGGGCGACGCGGCACAGCGCCTGTCGCCGTGGCGCGAGGTGATGCGCAAGGCGCGAGCGGAAGGTTTCCTGTGATGTGCTTCTTCAACGAGGGAGAGCGGCCATGTCGCTGATCCGACGAGTGAGTCTGCTGATGGGGCTGGTGGTGGTGCTGGCGCTGGCCGGCGGCGTGCTGACCACGCTGTTCGCCGCGCGCGACACGCTGCAGACGCAGCTCAGCCTGAAGAACCGCGACAACGCGCAGGCGCTCGCGCTCGCGCTGTCGCAGCAACGCGGCGACCCCGCGCTGATGGAGCTGGTGCTGGCCGCGCAGTTCGACACCGGCCACTACCGCAGCATCACGCTCAGTGGCAGCGAAGGGCGAGCGCCGTTTCGCCGCGAGGCCGCGGCGCTGGCGACCGTGGCGCCTGCGTGGTTCGCCCGCGCGCTGCCGATCGCCGCCGAGCCCGGCGTGGCGCAGGTGTCGGACGGCTGGCGTGCGATCGGCCGGCTCGAAGTGGTGAGCCAGTCGGCCTACGCCAGCGATGCGCTGTGGCGCGCTGGTCTGCGTGCGACCGAGTTGCTGGCCTTGGTGGGCGTGGTCGGCGGCGTGCTCGCGGCGTGGGGCTTGCGCAAGATCCGGCGTCCGCTCGCGGCCGCGGGCGCCCAGGCGCAGGCGCTGCAGGAAGGCCGCTTCGTCACCGTGCCGGAGCCCGAGGTGGCCGAATTGCGACCGCTGGCGCGCAGCATGAACGCGATGGTCGAACGTCTGGGAGCGATGTTCGATTCGCAGGCGCGTCAGGTCGAGGCGCTGCGACAGCAGGTGCAGACCGATGTGCTGACGGGGCTGCCGAACCGGCGCAGCTTCATGCTCGAGGCGCAACACCGCTTCGAGTCGTCGGGCGGCGAGGCGTTGGCGCTGCTGCTGCTGCGCGTCGGCGATCTCGACGGGCTCAATCGCCGCTGCGGCCACGCCGCGGTCGATGCGATGCTGCGCGAGGTGGCGCAGGCGCTGCGCGATCACATCGCGCCGCACGAGCGGCCGCTGCTGGGCCGCCTCAACGGCTCGGACTTCGCGATCGTGGTGGCGCGCCCCGAGGGACAGCGCCTCGCCGAGAACCTGCTGTGCGTGTTGTGCGAAAGCGTGCTTCGGCTCGATGCGCAGGCCTCGCTGGCGGCCGGCGTGGCCGACGGCGCGCAGGCGGTCGGACTGCCGGCAGCCATTGCCGTGGCCGACCGCGCGCTGGCACAAGCCGAGTCGAAAGAGCCCTTCGCCGTGGTCGGCAAGCCGTGCGCGGAGCAGGGCGCGGCTCTTGGCGAAGGCGACTGGCAGCGCCAGCTGGTCGAAGCCTTGCAGGAGGCGCGCTCGAGCCTGGCTGAGTATCCGGTGCGCGATGCGCACGGCGTGCTGCTGCAGCTCGACTG
>DASURM010000374.1:0-7207 GCA_036280035.1 Burkholderiaceae bacterium
GGCATGGGCGGCATGGGCGGCATGGACATGTGATCGCCACGCCACGCGCACCCGCCTGAAAGGGGTGCATGTGACACACGGCCCGCGAGCGCCAGCGCCCGCGGGCCGTTCTGTTTGGCCGACGCGCCGGATAATCGGCCGCTCGCGACCAGCTTTCCGATGTCTCACCGACCCACGCTTGCGGACTTCGTCGACCAGGAGTTGCGGCTGTCCGACGCGACCTTCGCCGCCGCCACCGATGCCGTGCTGAAGCAATGGCGCGAGCGTGCGCCGGGGCGCTGGGCCAGCGACGCCGAGGCGCTGCGGCTGTTGCACCTCCAGCGCGACGATTTCATCCGCCGCGCCGTGCAGTCGCTGCAAGAGCAGACGATGGGACGCGCCAGCGTCGCGGGTGCCGCCGCGCCCAAGAGCACGAAGCTGGAACTGTCGCTGGTCGACGACGACGAGATCACCGCCGACATCGAGATCGCACGCATTGTCGAGCGCAGCAACGCCGACCTCGAAGAACCGCTGCGCGAGTTGCGCACCTACACGTCGGCCCTGGTCGGCGACGTCAACACCGCGCGCGACACCAACCCGCTGCGCCCCGAGGTTTGGGTGCGCGCGCTACTGGCCGCGGCTCGCACCTTGCCGATCGCGCCCAACCTGCAGATCGAGCTGCTGCGCACCGCGATGCATCCGCTGATCCGGGCTCTGAACGACAACTACGCAGCCGCTTGCTCGCGTCTGCACGCGCTCGGCGTCACCCCGGCGGCGCACCGCACGGTGGTCAACGAAGGCGTCGTCACCGAGTTGACCGACGCGATGCGGGCCCGCCGCTCGCTCGACCGCGAGGCCGAAGAGGGCGCCCTCCCGGGATCGGTGGAAGACCTGCTGTACCGCGTCGAACAGGGGCTGCTGTCGGCGGCACCACACGGCGGCGAGCGCAGTGCGGCCGGCCCGCGCGACGAGCAGCCTACGGTCGAGCGTCTTTCGAACCTGTACGACGCGATCCTTTCCGACCGCCGCCTGCCGCGCGAGAGCCTGCCGCTGTTGTCGAGGCTGTATCCCGCCGTCCTGCGCCAGACGCTGGCCGATGCCAGCGTGCTGGGAGATGCAAGGCACCCGGTGTGGCAGTTCATGGATCAACTCGGCTTCTTGATGCAGACCCGCGAGGTCGGCGACCGCCAAGTCAACATCGCGTTCGCACAGGGACTGATCGAGCAACTGGTGGCGCAGCACGGCGCCGACGCGCGGTCATTCCAGTCCGCCGCCAACCGGCTCATCGTGTTGGAGCGGCAGCGCTTCGCGCGCGCAGTGTCGGCCGCGGCGGCCGAGATCGCGATGCTCACCGCACGCACGCACGAAGGCGCATTCGGCGCGACGACGTCGCTGCCGCAAGCCCTCGACCCCGGCAGCAGCGACACCTTGCAGGCGCCGTTGCGCCGCGACGGCGACGCGGCAACCGAGTCCGACGACGTGGTGAGCGCCTGGCGCGCCGGCTCCTGGCTCTCGATCTTTCTGCGCCAGCAGTGGCGCCGCGCGCTGATCCTGTGGCGCGCGCCGAGCCGGGGGCCGCTGCTGCTGCTCGATGCCAGCGCGTCCAGGCATTGGGCCTTGCGCAGCGCGGCGATCGAACGCCTCGCTGACGAAGGGCTCGCCCGCGTGTTCTCGCCACGTTCGTTGATTCGCGACGCGGGCAGCCGCATCGGCCAGGTGGCACGCGACCCCGGGCCCACGCTGTTCGGATGAGCGCCGATCGGCGCCCCCGACGAACCTAGGCAGGGTGCTGCGACGCCCAGGCGTGCAGCGCCAGCGCCACGTCGTCGACGCCCTGACCCGAGTGCGCCGAGAACAGCGTCACGCCGATGTCGGAGTGCTCGCTCGCGACCTCGGCGAGCACCCTTTGCGCCAAGTCCAGCGCGCGTTGGGCGTCACGGCGGTTGATCTTGTCGGCCTTGGTCAGCAGCACCAGCAGCTTGACCTCGCCGGTGGCGAGCCGAGGCCAGAGGTAACCCAGCAACTGTCGGTCCAGTTCGGTGAAGCCGAGGCGCGCATCGACCAGCATCACGAGCCCTGCCAGGCTGTGTCGCTGGATCAGGTAGTCGGCTACCACCGCTTGCCAGCGCTTCTTCGACTCGCGCTCGACCGCTGCGTAGCCGTAGCCGGGCAGGTCGACCCAGATCGCGTCGGGCGCCTCGCGCGGACCGACGTGGAACAGGTTGATGTGCTGCGTGCGACCAGGTGTCTTCGAAGCGAACGCCAGCCGCTTGTGCTGCGCTAGCGCGTTGATCGCCGAGGACTTGCCGGCATTGCTGCGGCCGACGAAAGCGATTTCGGGCAATCCCGCCTCGGGCAGTTCGTGCAGACGGCTCGCCGTGAGGGCAAAGCGTGCCGAGTGCGCCCACGCGCGCGCCGTCTGGGTCGATGCGCCGGCGTGCAGATCGGGCGGTGCCATGGGTCATTGTAAAATTCGCCGGTTTTTTGCTCGCCGCCCTACGCCCGAGGTTGACTGCATGAAGCCGCCCCTTGCTCTGCTGCTGGCCGCCACGATGGCGCTGCCCGCCATCGCCGCCGAATCGAACGCGCCGGCCAAGCCTGATCTGGCCAAGGGGCAAGCCCTCTCGACGCAGATCTGCGGCGCCTGCCACACCGCCGACGGCACTCGCGGCAGCCCTGCCAACCCCATCATCGCCGGCCAGCACCCTGAGTACCTGGTCAAGCAACTGAGCGACTTCAAGTCCGGCAAGCGAGACAGCGCCGTGATGAAGGCCTTCGCCAGCACCCTGTCCGATGCCGACATGCGCAACGTGGCGGCCTTCTACGCCAGCAAGTCGGCCAAGCCCGGCTTCGCCAAGAACAAGGTGCTGTACTCGCTCGGCCAGAAAATCTACCGCGGTGGCATCGCCGACAAGCAGGTCCCGGCATGCGCGGGCTGTCACAGCCCCGACGGAGCCGGCATTCCGGTGCAGTACCCCCGCCTCGGCGGCCAGCACGCCGACTACGTCGACGCGCAGCTCGTCGCCTTCCGCTCGGGCCAGCGGGCCAACAGCGCACCGATGGAAGATGTCGCCTCGCGCCTGAGCGATCGCGAGATCAAGGCCGTGGCCGACTACATCACCGGCCTGCGCTGACCGCGCGTTATTTCATGGTCGCCCCGCACGCGCGCGGCGGCACCAGGTGCACGGCCGCGCCGCGCGCCTATATTGCGGCATGCCCTATGTCCGCCGCAACGCGCTCGGCGAGGTGGTCAGCCTGCACCGCCACGCCGAGGCCGGCACTTCGGAGTTCCTGCCGGAGAACCACACCGACGTGCTCGCTTTCATCGGCGGCGAAGGAGCGCCGGGCAGCGGCGCCGAAGGTTTTGCACGGCTGGACGCCGACTTCGTGCGGGTGCTCGAGGACGTGATTGACACCCTGGTCGCCAAGAACCTGATCAACATCACCGACCTGCCTCCCGAGGCCCAGGCCAAGCTGTTCTCGCGCAAGAGCTTCCGCGAGCGCAGCACGCAGCACTCGCTGCGCCTGTTCGGCGACGGCGCGGGTTTCGGCAACGTGATCGACGACACCCAGTTCGGCGATACCCTCTGACGCCGGGCTGCCGGGTCATTGCCAGCGCATCGAGCGGGCATTGCGCGGCCGCGGTAAGGTCGACGCTGCCGCACGCGACCTACGCTGGAGCGACCCGCCTAAGACCCCAGGAGTCCGCCATGCCGTTGTCCGAGGACCGTGGCCCCATCCACCCCGCACCTTCCGAAATCACTCCGCAGCCGGTCTATCGGGAGCGGCGACGCTGGCTCGCCGCGGCTGCCGCGGCGATGCTGGCGCCGCGCTTCGCGCTGGCCGAGGGCCAAGCGGCCGCCAAGGGCGCCGCGTTGCCGGGGGCGCGCAGTGCGGTCCCCGGCGCTGTCACGATGGAGAAGCCCACGTCGATGGCCGATGCCACCGGCTACAACAACTTCTACGAGTTCGGCCTCGACAAGAGCGATCCGGCCGAGTACGCCCACAAGCTGAAGACGCGGCCGTGGACGATCGGCATCGAGGGTGCGGTGCGCAAGCCCGGCACTTTCGGCATCGATGATCTGATGAGGCTCGGCGCCATGGAGGAGCGCATCTACCGCATGCGCTGCGTCGAAGGTTGGTCGATGGTCATCCCGTGGGTCGGCTATTCGCTGTCGGAGCTGATCCGCAAGGTCGAGCCCACCGGTAGCGCCAAGTACGTGCAGTTCGTGACCCTGGCCGATCGCGCGCAGATGCCCGGTCTGCGCTCGTCGGTCCTCGATTGGCCCTACGTCGAAGGCCTGCGCCTTGACGAGGCGATGCATCCGCTCACGTTGTTGACCTTCGGCATGTACGGCCAGGTACTGCCCAACCAGAACGGCGCACCGTTGCGCGTGGTGGTGCCGTGGAAGTACGGCTTCAAGAGCGGCAAGTCGATCGTCAAGATCCGCTTCGTCGAGCAGCAGCCTGCGACCAGCTGGTCGCAGGCTGCGCCGCAGGAGTACGGTTTCTACTCGAACGTCAACCCGACGGTCGACCACCCGCGCTGGAGCCAGGCCACCGAGCGCCGCATCGGTGAAGGCGGGCTGTTTGCCAAGAAGCGGCCGACGCTGATGTTCAACGGCTACGAGGCCGAGGTCGGTCAGCTGTACGCCGGCATGGACTTGAGGAAGTGGTTCTGACACGCTCGCGCCGCGCCGCGCAGTCGCTGTTGCTGCATCGGGCCGCCAAGCCGGTGCTGTTCGCGGCGGCACTACTGCCGCTGGCGCTGCTGATCGCGGGCATCGCCAGGCAAACCCTGGGGCCCAACCCAGCCGAGGCGCTGATCCGCTCTCTGGGCGACTGGACGCTGCGCTTCCTGTGCCTGACGCTGGCGGTCACGCCGCTGCGGCAGTGGAGCGGGCTCACGGCGCTGGCGCGGCTGCGCCGCATGCTCGGCCTGTTCGCCGCGTTCTACGCGGCGCTGCACTTCACTGCCTATGCGGTATTCGACATGGGTCTCGACATCGGCGACATCGTGAGCGACGTCGCCAAGCGGCCGTTCATCCTGGTAGGTTTCGCCGCATTCCTGCTGTTGTTGCCGCTGGCGGCCACCTCGACCAACCGCGCGATCCGCGCCCTCGGCGCGCAGCGCTGGCGGCAGTTGCACCGCCTCGTCTACGCGATTGCCGTCCTGGCGATCCTGCACTTCTTCTGGATGCGCGCCGGCAAGCGCAATTTCACCGAAGTGTTCGTCTATGGCGGCATCTTGGCCGTGCTGCTCGGTTGGCGGCTGTACAAGGCGATGCGCCCGCGCTCCTTCGTGAAGCTGAGACTGGGCAGCCACAGCGCCGAGGGCTGAAGGGCAGCGGCCGTCCGGGGCGCCCCGGGCCTGACCCCTTGCTCGTGGTGCCGCGGTCGCGGCAACCCCGCGAACGGGGTTCGCCGCGCCAGAGGGCGCCGCCTAGCATCGGGGCATTGCCGTCGGGCCTCAAGCGCCCATCGAGGGAGTGCCTGTTGATCGCCATGCACCACGAGGCCGTACAACCTGAACCGCTGGCCGGCGCCCTGCCTTACCGCCCTGGGCGCGCCGCGCTGGAGCATGCAGTGCGGCGGCTCGACGAGGCCGAGCGCGAACACCAGCCGGCTGCGATGTGCGACGCCTTGTGCGGCATCGCGCGCTGCTACGCCGCCCTTTCCGCATACCCGCAGGCGATGGACTTCATGCGACAGGCACTGCGCTGGTCGTATGCGCTGGGCGGCGTCGACCAGCGGGTCGAACTCTTGTGCGAGCTGGCCGAGTTGGCCTGTCTGGCGGCCGAGCACGTCGACCTGGAGGCCGACGACGGCGAGCGCCAAGCGCGCAACGCGCGTGATCTCGCGCGCGACATGGCGTTCGAATCGGCCAAGGTCGCGACGCACGCAGCCGACCCGCATTGGGAGATCAAGGTGCTGCTGCGCGCCAGCGACGTGCTGGATCGCTGCGGCGACCACGACGACGCGGTGACCCTGCAGACGCGCGCCATGACGCTGATGGTGCGCCACCCCGACGTCTGCGACGCGATGATCGACGGCAACGCGCCAGCGCTCGACGACCGCGCGATGTAGGCGCGCCGACGGCGCTCAAGTCGGGCCCGCTACCGCTTCGCGGACAGGCACCCCGCGCGCCAGCACGGGCGCCAACGCGCGCCCGGTGTGCGTGTCGCGCGCCACCAGCGCCTCGGGCGTGCACGCGGCGACCACCTTGCCGCCGGCCGCACCGCCCTCGGGGCCGAGGTCGATCACCCAGTCGGCCTCGGCGATGACGTCGAGGTCGTGCTCGATCACCAGCACGCTATGCCCGCCGTCGACCAGCCGGTGCAGCACGCGGATCAGCCGTTCCACATCGGCCATGTGCAGGCCCACGGTCGGCTCGTCGAGGACGTACAAGGTCTGCGGCGACCGCTGCCCGCGCCGAGCGACGTCATCGCGCACCTTCGACAGCTCGGTCACCAGCTTGATGCGCTGGGCCTCGCCGCCGCTCAGCGTCGGCGACGGTTGGCCCAACGTCAGGTAGCCGAGGCCGACGTCCTTCAGCAGCTGCAGCGGATGCGCGATCGACGGCATCGACGCGAAGAAGTCGACCGCCTCGTCGACCTCCATGCGCAGCACGTCGCCGATGCTCCTGCCGCGCCAGGTGACCGCTAGCGTTTCGGGGTTGAAGCGCGCGCCGCGACACTGGTCGCACGGCACCTTGACGTCGGGCAGGAAGCTCATCTCGATGGTGCGCAGGCCCTGGCCCTCGCACCCCGGGCAGCGGCCCCCGCTGGTGTTGAACGAGAAGCGCGCCGCCGCATAGCCGCGCGCCTTGGCCTCGAGCGTCTCGGCGAACAACTTGCGGATCGTGTCCCAGAAGCCGATGTAGGTGGCCGGGCAGGAGCGCGGCGTCTTGCCGATTGGCGTCTGGTCGACCTCGAGCACGCGGTCGATCTTCTCCCAGCCCTCGATGGCGGTGCAGCCCTGCCAGCTCGGCTTCGCACCGCGAACGTTGATGAATTGCAGGTTGGCCAGCAGCACGTCGCGCGCCAGCGTGCTCTTGCCCGAGCCGCTGACGCCGGTCACCGCGACCAGCCGCTTCAAGGGCACCGGCACGTCGAGCGACTTCAGGTTGTGCAGCGAGGCGCCACGCACCAAGAGGTGATCGGCGGCGCGATCCACCGCGCGGCGCGCGTTCAGCGGATGGCGCATCGGGTGGGCGAGGAAGCGGCCG
>DASURM010000375.1:0-11309 GCA_036280035.1 Burkholderiaceae bacterium
GAAGACGTTGCCGATCAGGCTGGCCGTCATGTTGGCGATCGAGCCCTCCTCGAACAGCACGATGTCGTAGGCGACGTAGGCGAAGTACTGCTGCTCGGTCGGCGTGCCGGGGCCAGTGCCCGGCACCGGGTCGACGCGATAGGCCTTGCCGCGGTAGTCGTCGCAGGCGGTCAGCAGGTCGGTCCAGACCACGGTCCAGGTGGCCGTCGACGACTCGCCGGCCACCGCGGCCGCGGCCTCCTCGGCCTCGACCCCGGGCTGCGGCGTGATGCGAAAGACGCAGATGACGTCGGTGGCCTTGGGCTCGTAGTCGGGCCGCCAGTAGCCCATCTGCCTGTACTTCAGCACGCCGCCCGCGTAGCGCCGCTTCAGGTCGCTGACGATGCCGGTTTCGACGGGCAGGTTCATCTTGGATTCCTCATGCTGCTGCGCTGGCGCTTCGCGGCATTCTGGGAACCCGACTCGACCAAGAGAAGTCAGGAATTCTTCGTGCGCAATTAAACTTCTCTTAATGAAGAACGTGACGCTGCGGCAGCTGCGCGCCTTCGCATCGGTGGCGCAGCACGGCAACTTCGCGCGCGCGGCGCTCGAACTGAACCTGACCCCGCCTGCGGTGACGATGCAGATCAAGGAGCTCGAGCGCGAGGTCGGCCTGCCGCTGTTCGACCGCGAGGCGCGCCAGGTCAGCCTCACGCTGACCGGCGAGTACCTGCTGGCCTATGCGCGGCGCATGCTGGCCGAGCTGAAGAACGCGCAGGACATGGTGGCCAGGCTGCGCCGGCTGGAGGGCGGCGATCTGGTGGTCGGCATGGTCAGCAGCGCGCAGCACTTCCTGCCGGCGATGATGGGCGAGTTCCGCGCCGAGCATCGCGACGTGGTGCTGCGACTGCGCGTCGGCAACCGCGAGCAACTGGCGGGCTGGATGCGCGACAACGAACTGGACCTGGCGGTGATGGGTCGCCCGCCGCGCGAATCGGCCACCCGGGCCGAGCCGTTCGCCGGCAACCCGCTGGTGCTGGTGACTGCGCGCGGGCATCCCTTCGTGCACATGGAGCAGGTCAGCGCGCAGCGCGTGGCGATGGAGACGGTCCTGCTGCGCGAAGCCGGATCCGGCACGCGCGCGGCGATGGAGGACTACCTGCGCGAGCACCACCTGCGCCTGGGCGTGACGATGGAACTGCCGAGCAACGAGACCATCAAGCAGGCGGTGATCGCCGGCCTGGGCGTCAGCCTGATGTCGCTGCATTCGCTCGGGCTGGAGCTCGATCAGGGCCTGCTCGCGACGCCCGAGGTCGAGGGCCTGCCGATCCTCAAGCGCTGGTACCTGGTGACCAACCACGCCAAGACGCTGTCGCCGGCGGCCGAGGCGTTCCGCTACTTCGTGCTCGAGCACGCGCCCGGGCGCCTGCATCCGTCCGATGGCGCGGCTACTCGGCGCTCCTGACCCTCGCGCCAACCCAGTTCGCCGCCGCCACCAGCGCCGTCGAGATCGCGATCATCACGATGCCCAGCGCCGACAGCCGGCCCCACAGCCCGTCTTCGGCGAAGCGCAGGATCTGCACCGCGAGCACCTCGGTGCCCGGCCGCGACAGCACCACCGACAGCGTCAGCTCGCGCACGAACATCGATGCCATCAGGATCCAGCCCGCGACGATGCCGGGCACCAGCAGCGGCACGATGATGCGGCGCATGGTCGTCATCGGGCTGGCGCCGCAGACCAGCGACGATTCCTCCAGATGGCTGTGGATCTGGATGAACGCGCTCGACAGCGGCCGGATGCCGTACGGCAGGTAGGTGGCGATGTAGCCGAGCAGCAGCGCCCAGATCGTGGCGTACAGCGGCGTGTACACGAAGAACCACATGAACCCGACGCCGATCACGATGCCCGGGAACGAGAACGACAGGTAGCTCAACGAGTCGAGCACGACGGCGGCGCGCGTCTTCACCTTGACGACGGCGTAGGCGACGAACACCGACAGCGCCACGCCGAGCGTCGCGCCGACCACCGCCAGGAACAGGCTGTTCTTCAGCGCCAGCAGCGAGATCGGGTCGGTCAGCACCGCCTGCCAGTGCCGCAGCGTGAGCATGCCCAACGCCTTCGCGCCCGGCAGCATCGAGTACGGCACGAACGAGGTATACAGCAGCACCGCCACCGGCAGCACGATCAGCACCAGCGACAGCAGCGCCACCGCCGCGAACAGCGGCATGCGCGCGCGCCCCAACCCGACCACGCTCGGGCGAAAGCCGCGGCTGGAGACGGTGACGAAGCGCTCGCTGGCGGCGGTGAGCGCGCGGTAGACGACGATCAGCGTCACCGAGGCCGCCAGCACGCTCATGCCGAGCGCGGCGGCCCTGCCGTAGTCGGTGGCGAAGCCGGTGGCGATCATCTCGTACAGGTAGGTGGCCAGCACGCGCACGCGGCCGGGCATGCCGATCACCTGCGGCACCGCGAACGACGCCAGGCTGCGCACGATGCCGAGGATCAACGCCGCCAGGATGGCCGGGCGCAGCACCGGCAGCGTCACCCGAAACAGCGTGCGCCAGCTACCGGCGCCGGCGACGCGCGACGATTCCTCCAGCGTGACGTCGAACGAGGCCATCGCCGGCGCGATGATCAGGTAGGCGATCGGCAGGTCGAGCAGGCCCTCCACCAGGATCATGCCGGGGAGCGTGTAGATGTCGAACGGCGCGCGCTCGAGCGACAGCAGCTGCATCGCCGCGAGGTTGAGCATGCCGTTCGACGGGTTGAGCAGCAGCGCCCAGCTCGCCGAGAACAGCAGGTGCGGGATCATCATCGGCACCACCGACAAGATGCCGAACAGGAACTTGAACGGGATGTCGGTGCGCGTGTTGAGGTACGCCAGCAGGATCGCCAGCGCCGTCGACAGGATCGACGAGCCGAGCACGAACGCGACCGTGTTCGCCATCACCTCGAGGATCGCGGGGTCGCCGTAGACCTCGACGTACTTGGCGAGCGTGAACTCGCCGAACGACGTCAGACCCTGCGAGAAGCTGCCCAGCACCAGCATCGCCACCGGGCACACCGTCAGCGCGCCGACGATGGCGATCAGCACGGCGGTCAGCCGCGACTGGGCGTCACGCATCGCGCGCGGCGCTCGATCGACGACCAGCAGGGCTCAATCGACGACCAGCAGGCAGTGCTCGCGGTCGAGCCGGAAGCTCACCGCGTCGCCCTCCTGCAGGCGGGCATCGGGGTCGACGCGGGCGAGCAGGCGCTCGCCACCCGCGTCGATCTCGGCCTCGTAGGCCTCGCCGACGAACACCAGCGACGCGATGCGGCCGTTGACCACGTTGGTGCCTGCCGGCTGCTCGCCGGCGATCACGCGGATCGACTCCGGGCGGATGCACAGCGTGGCCTGCGCGCCGGCGGCGAGGTCGCGGCGCTGGCAGGCGATGCGCCCGAGGCCCGAGTCGACCACGGTGGCACCATCGTTCGCCTCGCGAACCACCGCCTTCAGCAGGTTGGCGCGGCCGATGAAGTCGGCGACGAAGCGATGATCGGCGTCGAAGTAGATCTTCTTCGGCGCGCCGATCTCGACGATGCGCCCGGCGCGCATCACCGCGATGGCGTCCGACAGCGCGAGCGCCTCGACGCGGTCGTGCGTCACGTAGACGCCGGTGATCTGCAGCTTCGACAGAAACGTGCGCAGCTCCTTGCGCGTCTCTTCGCGCAGCTTGGCGTCGAGGTTCGACAGCGGCTCGTCGAACAGGATCACCTTGGGCTCGGCCACCAGCGCGCGCGCCAGCGCCACGCGCTGCTGCTGCCCGCCCGACAGCCGCGTTGCCGGCCGCTGCTCGAAGCCTTGCAGCTGCACGAACTCCAACGCCTGCGCCACCTTGCGCCGTACGGTTTCGGCCGGCGCGCCGCGCACCTGCAGCGGATAGCCGACGTTGTCGAACACGTTCATGTGCGGCCAGATGGCGTAGGTCTGGAACACCATGCCCAGGCCGCGCCGCTCGGGCGGCACCGACACGCCCCGGGCCTTGGAGAACACCAGCTCGCCGCCGATCCGGATCTCACCCGCGTCGGGCACGTCGAGGCCGACGATGCATCGCAGCAACGTGGTCTTGCCGCAGCCGCTGGGCCCCAGCAGCGTGAAGATCCGGTTGGCGGGGATCGTCAGGTCGACGCCGTCGAGCGCCTTGATCGTCTTGCCCTCGGAGCGGTAGTGCCGAGTCAGCCCCTCGACGCGGATCTCCATCGGCTCGTTCTCGGCTACTTCGACTCGAAGATCTTCTTGAACTCCGCACCCCAGTGCTTGATCTCGTCGTCGGACAGCTCGCGGATCGGGATCACCTTGGCCTTGTCGATGCCGTCGATCGGCGGAAACACGCCCGGCGCCAGCACGTACTCGCCGACGTCCTTGGCCAACAGCCCCATCGACTGGCGCGACAGCCAGTAGTCGACGAACGCGCGCGCCGCCGCCGGGTGCGGCGCCTTGGCGGCGACCGCGATGGCGCGCGGCGTGCCGAGCAGCGGCTGCTCGACGCGCGCCCAGTCCAGCGGCGCCGGCGCCTTGGTGACGATGTACTTGGGCATCGAGATGCCGATCAGCTTCTCGCCGCTCTCGATCGGCGCCGGCGTCGGGCCGAACGACGCCAAGAAGGTCGGCTTGTTGGCGGCCAGCCCGCGCACGAACGCCATCCAGTCGGCCTCCGACTTGAACACGTTCTCCTTCAGCCCGATCAGCCACGCGATCGTGGTGGCGTGGCTGGCCGGGTTGGCCA
The DNA here is from genome assembly GCA_036280035.1 of Burkholderiaceae bacterium. GTDB lineage: Bacteria > Pseudomonadota > Gammaproteobacteria > Burkholderiales > Burkholderiaceae_C > JAEUPI01. The sequence continues at coordinate 4,750 of DASURM010000375.1, forward strand.
TCACGATCTGGCCGTGCCACTTGGGCAGCGTGAGGTCCTCGTAGCGCCGCGGCACGTCGGCCGGCTTGACGCGCTCCTTGTTGTAGATCAGCGCCACGTACTCGATGCCGAACAGTTGGATGCGGTCGTCCTTGCGCGTCCACTCCGGGTAGCCGGCGGCTGCCGGCGAGCGGTAGGCGGCGAGCACGCCCTTTTCCTTCAGCAGCTCCAGCACCGGCAGCGGCGCCTGCACCACGTCGGCCATCAGCTTGCCGGCCTCGAACTCGGTGATCGCGGTGGCGACGAACTTCGACGTCGAGATACGCGTGTACTCGGCCTTGACGCCGGTGTCGGCGTCGAACGCCTTCAGGATCGGCTCGATCGCGGTGATGTTGGCGTAGAACGAGATCTTGCCTTCGGCCTTGGCGCGCTCCAGCGTGGCGCGATCCTGCGCCAGGGCCGGCAGGGCGAAGACGGTGGCGGCCAACGCGGCGAGCAGCAGTTTCATGGGACGACCTCCTTGTTCAGCCGCGATGGTAGGGCAGCGGCGGCGGCCGCCCCGGCCTGCAACGTGTGCGCTCAAATCGCGCCGGCTGTCGGCCGGGGCGTCGAGGCGGTGCGTCGCCGGCCGGGGCCGCCGTTTAGGCAGCGTATTGCCTATCTGCGCGACAGCACTAGCGTTATCCCCGAGGCGGCGCAGCCCCGGCTCGCCCTAGGATTTGTTCGCATATTGCCCTATCCGAAGGCCGCCGGTTCCGCCAGCAAGCCCCGAAAACGCACACGTGGACGCCGCAACCGCCGCCGGGCCGCCCGGGACACAGCCAGCCACGGTGCCGGTGCTCGAATGCCGCGACGTCGAGCGCCGCTTCGGCGGGCTGGTGGCGATCACCGGCGTGAACCTGCGCATCGAGCGCGGCGAGATCTTCGGCCTGGTGGGCCCCAACGGCAGCGGCAAGACCACCATCACCAACGCCATCTCGGGGTTCTACCCGCCGCAGCGCGGGCGCATCGCGCTGCACGGCCGCGACATCACCGGCATGGCCCCGCACCAGGTGGCGCGCCTGGGCGTGGCACGCACGTTCCAGAACCTGGCGCTGTTCAACGGCATGAGCGTGCTCGACAACATCCTGCTCGGGCGCCACGTGCACATGCACCCGGCGGTGTGGCGCACCGCGCTCTACCCCTGGTTCGCGCGGCCGGAGGAGACGCGCCACCGCGTCGTGGTGGAAGAGGTCATCGACTTCCTGCAGCTCGAGAACGTGCGCGAAGAGCCGGTCGACTCGCTTCCGCTGGGCATCAAGAAGCGCGTCGAGCTGGCGCGCGCGCTGGTGGTCGAGCCGAGCTTCCTGATTCTCGACGAGCCGATGGCCGGCATGAACCACGAAGAGAAGGCGTACATGGCGCGCTTCATCCTCGACGCGCGCGACGAGCGCGGCGTCACCTGCCTGATCATCGAGCACCACATGGACATCGTCACCGGCATCTGCGACCGCATGCTGGTGCTCAGCTACGGCGAGGTGATCGGCAGCGGCATTCCGCGCGACGTGATCGCCGACCCGCGAGTGATCCAGGCCTACATCGGGGGTGCGCGTGTCGTCGCCTGAGCCGCAGCGCTGGAACCTCGACCCCGAGACGACGCTGGTGCGCCTGGTGGCCGCCAACGCGGCGGTGGTGCCCGACCAGGTGGCGATGCGCGAGAAGGACCGCGGCATCTGGCAGGAGATCACCTGGGCGCAGATGCATCGCAGCGTGATCGCGGTGACCGCCGGCCTGCAGGCGCTCGGGCTGGCGCGCGGCCAGGGTGTGCTGGTGCTGGGCGACAACCGGCCGCGCCTGTACCTGGGCATGCTGTGCGCCGGCGCGCTCGGTGCGTACGCGATGCCGGTGTTCCCCGACGCCACGCCGCAGGAGGCGCTGCACGTCGCGAGCGAGGTCGAGATCGCGGTCGCGCTGGCCGAAGACCAGGAGCAGGTCGACAAGGCGCTCGACCTGCGCGAGCGCGGCGCGCGCATCGGCCACATCGTCTACGACAACCCGCGCGGACTGGCACGCTACCGGGTGCCGGGGCTGCTGTCGTGGGCCGACGTCGAGGCACAGGGGGCCGCGCGCCTGGCCGCCGAGCCGGCGCTGGAAGCCGCGCTGCTCGCGCTGGCCGGGCCGCACGACCCCGCGGTGCTGGTGCATTCGTCGGGCACCACCGGCAAGCCCAAGGGGGTGGTGCTGAGCCACTTCAACATCCTCTCGGGCGTGCGCAACGCGTATCGCAGCGGTGCCTACGACTTCGGCGAGTCGGTGCTCGCCTATCTGCCGATGGCCTGGATCGGCGACTTCGCGTTCACCGTCGGCGCCGGCGTGGCGCTGCGCTTCGCGATCAACGTGCCCGAGCGCCAGGAGACCGTGCTGCACGACCTGCGCGAGATCGCGCCCAGCTTCTACCTCGCGGCGCCGCGCAGCTGGGACAACATGCTCACCACCGTGCAGGTGCGGATGGAAGACTCCACGCGCCTGAAGAAGCTGCTTTACGACCTGTTCATGAATTCGGCGCAGGCGGCCGAGCGGCGCAAGCTCGAAGGCAAGACCCCCACCCTCGCGCAGCGCCTTCTGCGCCCGCTGGGCGAGGCGCTGGTGATGGGCCCGATCAAGGACCAGCTCGGCCTCACCCGCCTGCGCCACGCCTTCACCGGCGGCGAGGCGATCGGCGAGGACACCTTCGTCTTCTACCGCGCGCTCGGCGTCAAGCTGCGCCAGCTCTATGGCCAGACCGAGGGCAGCGCCTACACCGCGATGCAGGCGGCCGACGAGGTGCGGCTGCACACGGTGGGGCGGCCGCTGCCCGGCGTCGACGCCCGCATCAGCGACTCGGGCGAGATCCTGCTGCGCTCGGGCAGCATCTTCAGCGGCTACTTCCACAACGATGCGGCCACCGCCGAGGCACTCGAAGACGGCTGGCTGCGCACCGGCGACGCCGGCTACATCGAGCCCGACGGCCACCTGGTGGTGCTCGGGCGGGTGTCGGAGGTGGTGCACACCGCGGCCGGCGAGCGCTACATCCCCAACTACATCGAGAACCGGCTCAAGTTCAGCCCGTTCATCAAGGACGTGGCGGTGCTCGGCAAGGGGCGCGACCGGCTCGCCGCCATGGTGTGCATCGACCGCGAAACGGTGGGGCACTGGGCCGAGCTGCGCGGCATCTCCTACATCTCGTATGCCGACCTGTCGCAGAAACCCGAGGTGCTGCAGCTCGTCGTCGAGGCGCTGCGGCGCGTCAACGCCACGCTGCCCGAGCCGCTGCGCCTGCGGCAGTTCGTCAGCCTGCACAAGGAGTTCGACGCCGACGACGGCGAGATCACGCGCACGCGCAAGCTGCGGCGCAACGTCGTCGAGGAGCGCTATGCCCCGATCATCGAGGCGATCTACGGCGGCCAGCGCCACGTCGCGGTGAAGGCCCAGGTCGTCTACGAAACCGGCGAGACGGGCGTCACCGAACGCCAGCTCTCGATCACAGAGGTCTGACCCGATGGACGTCATGTACTTCCTCGAACTGGCGATCAACGGCGCGCTGGCCGGGTTGATGTACGCACTGGTCGCGCTGGGCATCGTGCTGATCTACAAGTCCTCTTCGGTGCCCAACCTGGCGCAGGGTGCGCTGACGATGTTCGGGCCCTACCTCGTGCTGGCGTTCGCGGGCAAGGGCGTCTCGATCTGGGCCGCGATCCCGCTGGCGCTGGTGTCGATGTTCGTGCTCGGCCTGGTGATCGAGCGCACCGCGCTGAGGCGCCTGGCCGGGCGGCCGATCGTGATGATCCTGATGATGACGCTCGGGCTCGACATCTTCCTGCGCGCCACCGCAATGACGGTGTGGGGCGGCAGCGGCCGCAACATGCCGATCGGCATCAGCGATGCGCCGCTGTTCGTCGGGCCGGTGCTCGTCAACCGCGCCTACGCGATCGGGGCTGCGGTGGCGGTGGCGCTGTTCGCAGGCTTCATGCTGTTCTTTCGCACCCGCATCGGCGTGGTGCTGCGCGCGATCGCCGACGACTACACCGCGTCGTGGTCGGTCGGCATCTCGGTGGAGCGCGGCGTCGCGTTGTCGTGGGCGCTGTCGGCCGTGGTGGCCACCGCGGCCGGCGTGCTGTGGGGCTCGGTGCAGACGGTCGACCAGTCGCTGTCGCTGCTGCTGCTCAAGGGCATCACCGTCGGCGTGCTCGGCGGCCTCGACAGCATCGGCGGCGCGCTGCTGGCCGGGCTGCTGCTCGGCATCATCGAGAACGTCGCGTCGGGCTACCTCGACCCGCTGCTGGGCGGCGGCACGCGCGACCTGGTGGTCGCCGCGGTGCTGATCGTCACGATCATGGTGCGCCCGCACGGCCTGTTCGGCCGCCACGACATCGAACGAATCTGAAGCCCCTGCCATGCTCTACCGCCGCGCCGGCATCTACCACACCAGCTACGCGACCGATCGCGCGCTGTTCACGATCCCGTTCGAGCGCCGGGCGATGATCGTCGTCTTGCTGCTCGCGCTGGCAGCGCCGTGGCTCGTCAGCTCGCTGGCGCTGACCAGCTACGTGCGGCCGTGGCTGATCTGGACCTCGGCGGTGCTGGGGCTCAACCTGATCATCGGCTGGGCCGGGCAGTTCCACTTCGGCTACGGCGCGATCATGGGCATCGGCGCCTACGCGTCGGTGCACGCGGCGCGGCAGGGCGTGCCGTGGGAGCTGGCGGTCGTCCTCGGCGGGCTCACCGCCACCGTCGTCGGCGTGGTGTTCGCCTTCGCGGCGCTGCGCGTGAAGGGCCTGTACCTGGCGCTGTCGACGCTGGCGCTGCAGTTCGTGATGGACTGGGTGATCTCGCACGTGCCGGCGATCAGCGGCGGCGTCTCGGCCACGCTGCAGGCGCCGCCGATGAAGCTGCTCGGCCAGGCGATCACCTCGGAGGCGGGCACCTACTACGTGGTGCTCGCGTGGACCGTGCTGGTGGCCCTGTTCATGCTGAACCTGCGGCGCAGCGCGCTCGGGCGCGCGCTGGTGGCGGTGCGCGAGAAGGACTACGCCGCGGCCGTGATCGGCGTGCAGAGCTTCTACTACAAGCTGGTGGCGTTCGCCGCCTCGGCGTTCATCGGCGGCGTCAGCGGCGCGATGCTGATCTTCGGCTTCTACCGCGCGGTGACGCCGGAGCAGTTCGCGGTCAACGTATCGATCGAGCTGCTGGCGATGGTGATCGTCGGCGGCCTGGGCAGCATCATCGGCAGCTTTCTCGGCACGGCGTTCATCCTGCTGCTGCCCGGGCAGATGAACGAGCTGTTCGCCTGGATCGCCAACGCGCTGGACCTGGAAGTCGGCATCGAGGCGCTGGCGCACATCCCGAACATGGCCTACGGTGCGGCGATCGTCGCCGTGCTGCTGATCGAGCCGCTGGGCCTGGGCAAGCTGTACGGCAACGTGCGCAACTACCTGCTGGTTTGGCCGTTCGGCTACATGAGAAAGTCGCGATGACGCAGGCCGGCGACATCCTCACCTTGAACAACATCGAGGTGATCTACGACCACGTCGCGCTGGCGATCAAGGGCGTGTCGGTCGCCGTGCCGCGCGGCGGCATGATCGCGCTGCTCGGTGCCAACGGCGCCGGCAAGAGCACGACGCTCAAGGCGATCAGCGGTCTGCTGAAGCCCGAGCGCGGCCAGGTCACCCGCGGCGAGCTGCGCTTCGAGGGCCACGACATCGAGCGTCTGATGCCGCAGCAGCGCGTGCGCCGCGGCATCGTGCAGGTGCTCGAAGGCCGGCGCGTGTTCGAGCACCTCACCCCCGACGAGAACCTGGTCGCCGCCTCGGCGGTCACCGGCTGCAGCCGCGCCGAGACCGTGCGCCGGCGCGACCGCGTCTACGGCTACTTTCCGCGGCTGCAGCAGCGGCGTAGCGCGCAGGCGGGCTTCCTGTCGGGCGGCGAGCAGCAGATGCTGGCGATCGGCCGCGCGCTCGCCCGCGACGTCAAGCTCCTCCTGCTCGACGAGCCCTTCGAGGGGCTGGCGCCGGTCATCGTGCACGAGATCGAGCGGACGCTGGCCGAGATCCGCGCCCTTGGCATGACGACGATCATCGTCGAGCAGAACGCCATCGCCGCCCTGCAGCTCGCCGACCGGGCGATCATCCTCGACATGGGCCAGATCGTCTTCGACGGCACCGCCGCCGAAGTCCTCGACAACGCCACCCTCCGCCAGGACTACCTCGCGCTCTGATCCGTCGAGAGGCCGTAGAGCCGGCGGAGCTCCCGGTTGATGCGCGTCTGCCAGCCGGGCCCCCCGCCTTGGCGGCCGCCACCACGTCGGGGTCGAGCGCGATGGCAATCATCGTATGGATAAAAATTGATGAGGAACCGGACCAGCAACGTCGCCGCCGGCTCATCCGCTTTCCCGGGAGGTCTGTTGGAGGCGACGACCGGAATCGAACCGGTGTGCACGGATTTGCAATCCGCTGCGTAACCACTCCGCCACGTCGCCCCGCGGTCCCCCCGTCTATCAATGCCGCAGCGCACACGCAAGCCCGTCCCGGGCCCGTACTCGGCCCGTCCCGATGCGGGGTCGCGCG
>DASURM010000376.1:0-5791 GCA_036280035.1 Burkholderiaceae bacterium
ACACACCGACGAGGTGCTGCGCGAGGTGCTCGGCTACAAGGCCGACAAGGTGGCGGCGATGAGGGCCGCGGGGGCGTTCAGCGCGCCGGCGAAGAAGGGGTGAGACGCAGCGCTCGGGCTCAGTCCAAGCGCTGCTCATGCAATCGCTGAAGTGCTTTCGCGCGGGGCAGTCCGCGCTTGGCCGCCGTAACGGCCACCGTCTAGACTCCGTTTAAACCGGAGTGTCGAAATGGCCGAAGCGGTGCTGGATGTCAAGCGTTGGGGCAACAACCTCGGTGTGCGCCTGCCTGCGGCAGTCGCCCGGGCTGCGCACCTGCGCGTCGATCAGCGGGTGCGTGTCACGGTCGAAGGAGCCCGCGTGGTGATCACGCCGTTGGCCGCCAGCGAGATGACCCTCGAGCAGCGCTTGGCCCTGTTCGATCCGGCGCGCCACGGCGGTGAGGCGATGGCGAGCCCGCCGGCCGGGGCCGAGCGTTGGTGAGCACCGCTCAACGCCGTGCCAGGCCGCGTGCCCGCTGGGTGCCCGAGCGGCAGCAAGTGATCTGGATCGACTGCAATCCGCAGGCCGGGCGCGAGATGCGCGACGTGCATCCGTTTCTGGTGCTGTCGCCGCAGGCATTCAACGACCGCACCTCGCTGGTGATCGGTCTGCCGATGACGACCGCCGAATACAACGCCGACAACCCGTTTGCCGTGGGGGCGGGGCGCGCTTCCGGCGGCAGGGGCGGCAAGCCGAGCTACGTGCTCTGCCACCAGCCGAAGTCGTTCGACTGGCGGGTGCGGCACGCGTCGGCGCACGCCGCAAGGCGGATTGCCGATGCCACCTTCGCCGAGGTGTGCGCGCGGCTGAATCAGATCATCGGCTTGGTCGAGGCGTAGGCGGGCTGGCATGGAGACCAACGCGGCTGTGGCTTTACAGTTTCGGAGTCAGACTCCGCATCTGTAGGCCGCCGCCGGCCAGGCTGCCCTGCGCTGCAGGCCTCAGCCCGGCTGGTATGCCAGCCGCACGTAGATCGGCGCGAACGCCTCGGCCTGCGTCACCTCGAGCAGGCTCTCGCGCGCCAGCTCGAGCAGCGCGATGAAGGTCACCACCACCACCGGCGATGGCGCCTGGGCGTCGAGCAGGTCGAGAAACTCGACGAAGCGCCGGCCCTGCAGCCTGCGCAGCACCAGGCTCATGTGCTCGCGCACCGATAGCTGCTCGCGCGTGATGTGGTGGTGTGCCTTCAGCGTCGCGCGGCGCACGATGTCGGCCCACGCCTGGCGCAGATCGTCGGCCGTCACCTGCGGCAGCTTGGCTTCGTGCGGCACCGCCGGCTGCGCCACCTGCACGCGCTGGAAGTCGCGGCCGAGCAGCGGCAGCGCATCGAGCCGGGCGGCGGCGAGCTTGATCTGCTCGTACTCGAGCAGCCGGCGCACGAGTTCGGCGCGCGGGTCCTCGGCCTCGGTGCCGGCCTCGCTCTTGCGCACCGGCAGCAGCATGCGCGACTTGATCTCGATCAGCATCGCCGCCATCAGCAGGTATTCGGCGGCCAGTTCGAGGTTGCGCGAGCGGATCTGCTCGACGTACTCGAGGTACTGCTTGGTCACGTCGGCCAGCGGGATGTCGAGGATGTTGAAGTTCTGGCGCCGGATCAGGTACAGCAGCAGATCGAGCGGCCCCTCGAACGCTTCGAGAAACACCTCGAGCGCATCGGGGGGGATGTACAGATCCTGCGGCAGCGTGAACAGCGGCTCGCCGTACAGGCGCGCCACCGCGATGCCGTCGACCGGCATCGCCGCCGCCTCGGGGCTCGACGCGACGCTGTCCTCGAGCGCGGCGGTGTCGGCCACGCGCGGCCCTACTTGCCGCCGGGAGTGACGGGCGCGTTGTCGTAGTAGACGTAGGGCTGCATCGGCACGCGCGCTCCGCGGTACCGCGACTGCGCCTCGCGGTCGATCTCGCGGTCCCACAGGCGGTCGCGGCCGGCGCGCTGCTCGGCCTCGAGTGAAGGTTTCTTGGCCTTCATCTGCTCGATGAACTGCGTGGCCTCGGATTGGTAGGGTTTCCAGAACAGGTGCATGGCGGCAAGCGTGCGACTTCGGACGGTGCATTCTACCGAGCGAGTCCACACGCCCTAGGAGCCTGGGCGGCAGAGCGCCACAGCGCGCGGCGGACGCCAGCGCTCGGGCAGGCCCGCTGCCGCGACGATCGCCGCGCGCCGGTCGGCGCCGAAAATGCGGTACCGTCGGCGGAATCGAACGACGTTCCCCAGCGGAGAAGATGGCGATCGCGGATTCAGGAAAGGTGCGCCAACGCGCCGCCGGCACGCGCCGAGCGAGCAGCGGTCGCCTGCGGATCGGCGACGACTGGAACGCGATCACGATCATCGCGCTGTCGCAGGACAACCCGCTCAAGGCGGTCGCCGAGTTCGTCGAGAACTCGATCGACGCCGGGGCGCGAACGATCACGATCACGCGCGGCCGCGAACGCGGCGAGCACTACCTGGAGATCGTCGACGACGGCCGCGGCGTGCCGCAGGACGCCGACGGCGTGCCCGATTTCCGCTACGTCGCCACGCACATCTGCGATTCGCTCAAGCGACGCCTGAAATCCGATGGCGTTCGTGGCATCCAGGGCGAGTTCGGAATCGGGCTGCTGTCCTTCTGGACGGTCGGCGAGGAGTTGGCGATGAGTTGCGCGGGCGCCGACGCCCGCGTGCACGAAATGCGGATGCGCAAGGACGAACCCGGCTACACCATCGTCGGCCGCGGAACGCTGCTCGCCGAACCGGGGACGCGGTTGAAGATCCGTCCGCTGCTGCCCGGGGTGCGGCAGCTCTCGGGCGAGAAGATCCAGCGCTACCTCGCGTCCGAGCTTCGCGAGCGGATCCGCCATTCGGGAGTGCGGATTCGCGTCGTCGACCGGCACGCGCGCAAAGACCTCGCGGTCGAGCCGCGCCAGTTCACCGGCGAGTTGCTGCACCGGCTTCCCGCGAGCGTGGCGCCGCAGGGCGAGATCTACGTCGAGCTGTACCTGAATGCCGCCGATCCGACGAACCAGGTCGGTCTGTACCGCTCGGGCACGCGGGTCGTCGCGTCGATCGCGCAGCTCGAAGCGTTTCAGCAGCCGCCGTGGAGCGAAGGCTTCCTGCAGGGAATCGTCGACGCGCCGTTTCTCAACCTCACTCCCGCGACGCGCACCGGGGTCATCCACGACGCTGCGCTCGAAGCGCTCGTCGAGGCGCTCGCGCCGCTCGCGGAGTCGCTCACCACGCTGATCGACGAGCGCCGACGCGCCGAGGACGAACGAAGCTCGCGCGAGACGTTGAAGTCGATCCAGCGCGCGTTTCGCGAAGCGATGCTCGCGCTCCCCGTCGAGGACTACGACTGGTTCGACATCCAGGCACCGCGCCGATCCGGCGCCGGAGACGGTGCCGGATCGGCATCGGCATCGGCCGACGCTGCAGCCATCGGAGCCGAGCTTCCCGACGCGATCGAACCGCAACCGCCACAGCGCGAGTTCTTCGAGTTCGCCGGGCCGTTGTTCAGCGTTCGCATCTCGCCGTCGGCGTGCACCGTCCCGGTGTCGACGCGGCGAATGCTTCGCGCGGTGGCGCGCGACGCCAGCCGGCGCCAGGTGAGCGAAGGTCTTCGGTACGAATGGCGCATCGAAGGCGGCGAGGGGCGAATCGACGAAGGCGCGGCCGAATACGCGAACTTCGTCGCGCCCGACGAACCCGGGTTGATCCGCGTCGACGTCCGAGTGCACCAGGGCGAAACGGTGTGCGAAGCGCAGGCGCTGATCACGGTCACCGACAGTCTGTTGCCCCAGTCGCGCGAGCGCTCGGGCGCTGCGCACGGGCTGCCGGGCTACACGCTCGAGCACGCGCCCGGGCAGCTCTGGCGGTCGCGTCACGACGACGAACGCAACCTCATCGTCGTCAACAGCGGCCACCGCGACTACGCTTTCGCTGCGCGCGCGAAGACGCTGAAGCTGCGCTACCTGGTGCGGCTTTACGCCAAGGAGATGGTGCGGCGCAATTTCCCCGGGCTGCGTGGCGACGAGCTGCTCGATCGGTTGATCGAGTTGTCGCTGTACACGGAGGAGCACTTGAGGTAGCAGGCGGCGCGACCTCGATCGGCGGCCGTCACGCACCGCGGCTGCAAGGCGCTCGACGAACGCCAGCGCTCAGGGTTGCGCCGTGGTGCGCTGCGGCAGGCGACGCACCGCCAGCATGATGCCGCGCAGGATATCCAGCGGCGGCGGCGGGCAGCCCGGCACCGACACATCCACCTTTATCACGCGCGATACCGGGCCGCAGGTCGCGTAGCTTTCGCCGAAGATGCCGCCGTCGCAGCCGCAATCGCCCACCGCCACCACCAGCTTGGGCGCTGGCATGGCGTCGTAGGTGCGCTGCAGCGCCAGCGCCATGTTGCGCGACACCGGGCCGGTGACGAGCAGCAGGTCGGCATGGCGCGGGCTGGCAACGAAGCGGATGCCGCGGCCTTCGAGGTTGTAGACCGGGTTGCCGAGCGCCTGGATCTCGAGCTCGCAGCCGTTGCACGAGCCGGCGTCGACCTGTCGGATCGCCAGCGCCTGGCCGAGGATGGCCAGGATCTCGTCTTGGATCGTCGCCGCGGCTGCGGTCGCCGCGCCGGCGTCGGCCGGCACCGGCTCGGTGGCAATGCCCACCCGCACGATCTGCCGCATCAGCTTGAGCATCTACAGATCCTGCGCCGAGTAGCCGAGGTTGAACGATTTGTTGATGAGCGGGAAGTCCGGCACGATGTTGCCGATCACCGCATGTTCGATCACCGGCCAGTTCTGCCACGACGGGTCGTGGCAATGGCAGCGCCGGATCGCACCGTCGCGCAGCTCGAGCGCGACGAATACCTCGCCGCGCCAGCCTTCGACCCAGCCGGCGCCGCGCCCGGTGGCGTGGTCGGCCCAATCCGGCTCGATCGGCGCACGCACGGCGCCGTCAGGCAGCGCGGCCAGCAGGTCGCGGATCAACCGCAGCGACTCGAACAGCTCGTCGAAACGCACCGCCACGCGCGCGGCCACATCGCCCTGCTGCGACAGCGCTCGCTGCGGTTGCAGCGTGTCGTAAGGCGCCCAGGCGTGGTCGCAGCGCAGATCCTGCGGCTGCCCGCTGGCACGGCCCGCGAGACCGGTGAGGCCGAGCTGGCGCGCCAACTCGGGGCTGGCACGCCCGGTGCCGATGAAGCGATCCTGCACGCCGGCGTGCTCGTCGTAGATCGCGCGCAGCGTGCGCACCTCGGCCGCCACCGCGTCGCACTGCGCGCGCATGTGCTGCGCCTGCGCGGCGTCGAGATCGGCCGCCACGCCGCCCGGCACCACGGCGTCCATCAGCAGGCGGTGCGCGAAGGTGGCCTTCGACTCGCGCAGCCATTCTTCGCGCAGGCGCGAGAACTGCGCCAGGCCGAACACGAGTGCCGCGTCGTTGCCGAGCGCGCCGAGGTCGCCGAGGTGGTTGGCCACGCGTTCGCGCTCGAGCAGCAGCGCGCGCAGCCAGCGCGCTCGCGCCGGCAGCTCGACGCCGAGCGCCGACTCCAGCGCCATGCAGTTGGCCCAGGCGAAGGCCACCGTCGAATCGCCCGACACGCGGCCGGCCAGCCGGTGCGCCTGCAGCGGCGGCAGCTCGGTGAAGCGGCGCTCGATGCCCTTGGGCACGTAGCCCAGGCGCTCTTCGAGGCGCAGCACTTTCTCGCCGACGACCGAGAAGCGAAAGTGCCCCGGCTCGATGATGCCGGCGTGCACCGGCCCGACCGGGATCTCGTGCACCCC
>DASURM010000377.1:0-3753 GCA_036280035.1 Burkholderiaceae bacterium
CAGGACCTGTTCGCGCTCGACGAAGACGCGCGTGCCGCGCTGCGCGCACGCCAACTCGGCTTCGTGTTCCAGAGCTTACAACTGCTGGCAAACCTGAGTGCGCTCGAGAACGTGATGCTGCCGCTCGAGTTGCTGGGCGCCGGCGGTGCGCGCGCGCGCGCCACCGAGATGCTGCAGCGCGTGGGCCTGGCCGAGCGGCTGACCCACTACACGCGCACGCTGTCGGGCGGCGAGCAGCAGCGTGTGGCGCTGGCGCGTGCCTTCGTCGTGCGGCCGGCGGTGCTGCTGGCCGACGAGCCGACCGGCAGCCTCGACTTCGCCACCGGCGAGCGCGTGATGGAGCTGATGTTCGAGCTGAACCGCGAGGCGGGCACCACGCTGCTGCTGGTGACGCACGAAGCCGCGATCGCCTCGCGTTGCGATCGCCAGCTGCACATCGACGCCGGCAGGCTGAGCGCAGCCGATCAGGGTCAGCCGTCGCCGCGCGACGTGCTCACTGTCCGTTGGAGAACTTGAAGTCGGTCTTGGCGGCCTTGCGCAGGTCTTCCTGGTACTTCTGCAGCTTCAACTGGGCGATGCGCTGCTCGAGCTGCGGCTTGACGGCGTCGAACTCGGGGAACTTGGCTTCGCGCACGTCCTCCAGCCGGATGATGTGGTAGCCGAACTGGGTCTTCACCGGCGCGTCGGTCATCTCGCCCTTTTTCAACGATGTCATCGCCTTGCTGAATTCGGGCACGTAGGCGTCAGGCTTGGCGAAGTCGAGGTCGCCGCCTTTCTCGCCCGAACCGGTGTCCTTGGAGTTCTTCTTCGCCAGCTCCTCGAAGTTGGCGCCGCCCTTGATCTGCGCGATCAGCTTCTTGGCCTCGTCTTCCTTCTCCACCAGGATGTGCCGCGCGTGGTATTCGGTGCCCGAGGCCTGGGTCTTGACCTTGTCGTACTCGGCGCGCGCCTCGGCGTCGGTGACCGGGTTCTTCTTCTTGAACTGCTCGAACAGCTCGCGGATCAGCACGGTCTGGCGCACCAGCTCCATCTGCGCACGGTAGTCGGCGCTCTGCGCGACGCCTTTCTTCTCGGCCTCCTGCGCGAAGATTTCGCGCAGCACCACCTCCTCGCGGGCGCGCTGTTCCAGCTCGGGCGTGCGCGGCTGGCCGCGCGCGGCCTGGTCGAGCAGCAGGTCGACGCGCGCCTTCGGCACCGACTTGCCGTTGACGACGGCCACGTTCTGCGCCAGAGCGGCCAGCGGGCTGAGTGCGAGCACGGCGATGCAGGCCAGGCGCGCGATGCGGATCGGATCGGTCATGGACGATGCCTTTCGGACAGGCGTGAGTTTCGGGGAGCGGACGCTGCAGTCCACCGCCGAGGCCACTTGAACTGGGGGCTAGGAACCTCGTCGTGTCACCAGGTGGCACCGGGCTCGCCGGGGGCGTGCGCCTGGATGGCCAGCGCGTGGATGCCCTGTGGGATCAGCGGTTGCAGAGCATCATACACGAGGCGATGGCGAGCCAGCCGGCTCAGGCCCGCGAAGCGCGCGCTGGTGATTCGTAGCGAAAAGTGACGGCCTTCGCGCGCGCCGGCATGCCCGGCATGGTGGTGCGAATCGTCGTCGACCGCCAGCGCGCTCGGCGACAGCGCGGCACGCAAAGTCTGCTCGATGTCGGTGGCCGAGACGCCGTGGGTGGATGTGCTCATCTCAGCGCCGCGGCTCCGCCGGCGGCTCCTGCTCGAGATAGCGGCTCAGGTACAGGCCCTGCGCCACCGTGAACGCCAGCATCAGCCCGAGCGCGCCGAACAGCTTGAAGTTGACCCATGCCGCGGTCGAGAAGTTGTAGGCCACCCACAGGTTGAGCACGCCCATCAGCGCAAAGAACGCGACCCAGGCCCAGTTCAGCCGCTGCCACACCGCGGCGGGCAATTGCAGTTGCGCGCCCAGCAGCAGGCGCAGCAGGTTCTTGCCGAACATCAGTTGGCCGATCGCCAGCGCCAGGCCCATCGTCCAGTACAGCGCGCTGGGCTTCCACTTGATGAAGGTCTCGCTGTGGAACCAGACGGTGAGGCCGCCCAGCAGCACCACCAGGCCGAGACTGACCCACAGCATCAGGTCGACCTTGCGCCCGCGCAGCTTCAACCACGACACCTGGATCAGCGTGGCGACAATCACCACCACGGTGGCCAGCAGCACCGGCGCCTCCTGTGGCCCGACCACGCCGCCGGCGACGATGCCGCCGAGGTACTGGGTGGCGAAGGCCGCCGCCCACGCCGGGTTGCCCTCGGCGTACTTGAAGGTGCCGAAGAACAGGATGATCGGCAGGAAGTCGAGCAGCAGTTTCATGCGCGCGCGAGTGTACGTCGGCGCAGGCGAGCGCCGCCACCGTCAGGCCTTGGGCTCGAAGTCGATCGATGCCGAGTTGATGCAGTAGCGCTCGCCGGTGGGCTCGGGGCCGTCTTCGAACACGTGACCAAGATGGCTGCCGCAGTTGGCGCAGCGCACCTCGATGCGTGTCATTCCGAGGCTGCGGTCGACCAGCCGCTCGATGTGGCCGGCTTCGGCTTCCTGGCTCCAGCTGGGCCAGCCGCAGCCGGCGTCGAACTTCTCGGCGCTGTGGAACAGCACCTGCCCGCAGCCGATGCAGCGGTAAGTGCCGTCGGCCCAGTGATCCCAGTACTTGCCGGTGAAGGGGCGCTCGGTGTCGCCCTTGCGCGCGACCCGATACTGCATCGGGTCGAGCTGGCCGCGCCACTCGGCGTCGGTCTTGCGGGCCGGGTAGCGGGGGTCGTCGATGGCGTGGCTCATGATGTGCTCCAGTTCAGGACGAGCACGACACCGCGATCTGTTGCGCCCACTGCGGCGGGAAGCCGGTGTCGGCCTCGTGCTCGGGTTGTTCGTCGAACGGCCGCTGCAGAACTTTCAGCAGCCGCTGCGTCTCGGCGAAGTCGCCTTCGGGCAGCTCGTTGCCGAAGCCGGGCCCGAGCGACTGCAGGAAACCGCCGTCGCGCCAGCGCGGCTCGCTGACCATCACATGCTCGGACAAGGCGTTCACCCCGCCATTGTCGGCGGCGGCGACAGCACCCGGGCGCGGGGCGGGGAATCACCCCATGCGGCGCAGCGCCAGCGCCGGCCCACAATAGCCGGCAGGCGCCCGCCGGCGGCGCTGCCGAAGGAGACTGCGATGTTGGGTTTGATGCAGGAGCAGCCGCTGCTGATTTCGGGGCTGATCGAGTTCGCCGCCAAGCACCACCACGACACGGCGATCGTGTCGCGCCGCGTCGAGGGCGACATCCACCGCTACACCTATGCCGACGCGGCGCGCCGCGCGCGCCAGGTCGCGCGCGCGCTCGACCGCCTGAAGCTCGGCTTCAGCGACCGCGTGGCGACGCTGGCGTGGAACGGCTACCGGCACTTCGAGCTGTACTTCGGCATCACCGGCAGCGGCCGCGTGATCCACACCATCAACCCGCGGCTGGCGCCCGATCAGGTGGCGTGGATCGCCAACCACGCCGAAGACCAGGTGCTGTGCTTCGACCTGACCTTCCTGCCGATCGTCAAGGGCATCTGGCAGCACTGCAAGACGGTCAAGCACTGGGTTGCGCTGTGCGACGCCGACAAGCTGCCGGCCGACTCCGGCGTGCCCGGCCTGCGCAGCTACGAGCAGTGGATCGGCGGCGAGCCGGCCGACTACGAGTGGCCGCAGTTCGACGAGCGCAGCGCGGCGGCGCTGTGCTACACCAGCGGCACCACCGGCAACCCGAAGGGCG
>DASURM010000378.1:0-2423 GCA_036280035.1 Burkholderiaceae bacterium
AGTAGGCCGCATCGATCGCGATACCAGCGTCGCGATAACGCTTCACCCAGCGGCGCTGCCCGGCCGCGAATTCGGCCGCCGAGCAACCGTTGTTCTGGCGGCTGAAGGCATCGGACACGTAGAAGTAGAGCGTGCCGGTCAGGTCGACCTGCGGCACCGCGCGGGCGCGCTCGAACCCGGCCTCGTTGAGCCACAGCGCGGTGTAGCGCGTGCCCGGCCGCTTGCGCAGCGCCGCGAACAGCTCGGCGGCGTCAGCCATCTGCGGCACGCGCTTGGGGCTCACGAACGACGCCACCTGGATCTGCGCGCAGCCGGCGTCGGCCAGCGCCTCCACCAGCGCCGCGCGCTCGGCCAGCGGGAAACCCGGCGGCTCGATCTGGAAGCCCTCGCGCGGGCCTTCCTCGTGGATCTCGACGCGGCGGGGCAATGCAGTCATTGGACACCCTTGCGGCCTTCGGCCGCTTCCCGCCAAGCGGGATTCGCCCCCTTCGGAGCGGCCGGGCGGGGGCTCACGCGCTCGCCTCCTCGGGTTGCACCGTCACCAGCAGCGCACCGCGCTCGACCGCGGCACCCGCGGCGACGCCGAGCGAGCGCGCCACACCGGCGTGCGGGGCGCAGATGCGCATTTCCATCTTCATCGATTCGACCACCAAGAGCACCTGGCCTTCGCTCACCGCATCGCCGTCGCGCACCCGCACTTCGAGCACCTTGCCGGTCAGCGGCGCCAACACTGCAGCACCGGCGGCGGTGCGGCGCGTGCGCTCCTCGCGCAGCGCGGGCTGTACCGTCAGCGTCTCGGTGATGCGGCCGTCGCCGATCCACAGCCGAGCATCGGCGGCGCCGATCCAGAGAGGCACCGCGAAGCTGTCGACCGCCACCGCCAGCGGCGCGTCTCCGTCGTCGTCGGGCGCGGCGCCGAAGGCGATCGCGTGCGACTGCGTGCCGATGCGAACGCACCAGTGTGCGCCGTCGCCATCGAGCGCAGTGACGGTGGCGCGCTGGCTATCCGCCTCCCCTTGCACCTCGAACTGCGGCTGCAGCGGTGCCTGATCGCTGCCGCCAAGGCGCCAGTTCGTCAGCGCGGGCCACGCGCTCGCCGGCGCCGATGCGGCAGCGCTGCGGCTGCGCTGGAGCATCCAGGCGGCGGCGATGTGCGCCGCCGCAGCGCGCCAAGGGCTCGCACCTTGCATCAATCCACCGAGCAGACGATCGATCGTGCCGGTGTCGGGCACGCCGCTCGCGACCTCGGGCGTGCCGAGCAGCGACTCGAGAAAGCCGAGGTTGTTGGCGACTCCGACCACCCGCGTGCCGGCCAGCGCGGCGCGCATCGCGGCCAGCGCGTCGGCGCGCGCATCACCGTGAACGATCAGCTTGGCGACCATCGGGTCGTAGTGCGGCGTGATCGTCGAGCCGGCTTCGACGCCGGTTTCGACGCGAACGCCGCCATCGGGCCAACGCAGCCGGTGCAGCACGCCGGTGGCCGGCATGAACCCGTGCGCGGGGTCTTCGGCGTACAGGCGCACCTCGATCGCATGGCCGCTGCAACGCACCTCGTCCTGCGCCAGCGGAAGCGGTTCACCGGCGGCCGCACGGATCTGCAACTCGACGAGGTCGAGCCCGGTGACGCACTCGGTCACCGGGTGCTCGACCTGCAGCCGCGGGTTCACTTCGAGAAAGTGGAACGCGCCATCGGCGACCAGGAACTCCACCGTGCCGAGCGCGCGATAGCGCACATGCCGGCCGAGCGCCACCGCGGCGTCGAGCAGCCGCTGGCGCAGCCCCGCCGGCAGCGGCAGCGCCGGGGCCTCCTCGACCACCTTCTGATGCCTGCGCTGCAGCGAACACTCGCGCTCCCAGATGTGCAGCACCGCGCCGCGGCCGTCGCCAACGATCTGCACCTCGACGTGGCGGCCGTGCGGCAGATAGCGTTCGACCAGCAGCGAAGAGTCGCCGAAGGCATTGAGCCCTTCGCGCATCGCTGCCGCGATCTCGTCGTGCAAGTGGGTGGCGTCGCGCAGGATGCGGATGCCCTTGCCGCCGCCGCCCGCGGCAGCCTTCAGCAGCACCGGGAAGCCGACCTCGTGCACCATCGCCGCGACGTGCTGGGCGTCGGCACTCGCGCCCGCCGAACCGGGAATCGTCGGCACGCCCGCCGCCGCGGCCAGGCGTTTGGCGGCTGCCTTGTCGCCGAAGTCGCGCAGCACCTGCGCGCTCGGGCCGACGAAGGCGATGCCTTCGCGCTGCAGCGCGTCGGCGAAGTCGGCGTTCTCCGACAGGAAGCCGTAGCCCGGGTGCACCGCGTCGGCGCCGACCTGGCGCGCCGCCTGCACGACGCGAGCGATGTCGAGGTAGCTCTCGCGCGCCGCAGCGGGCCCGAGCCGCACCGATTCGCCGACGTCGCGCACGTGCGGCGCGTCGCGGTC
>DASURM010000379.1:0-2329 GCA_036280035.1 Burkholderiaceae bacterium
GAGTCGAGCCACTGCAGCACCGCGCGCGACAGCGCGTCGGGCGTGGCATCGCCCTGCAGGAACTCGGGCACGACGAATTCGCCACTCAGGATGTTGGGCAGGCCGACCCACGGCTGCAGCCGCATGCGGCTCATGATCTGCCACGACAGCGCGTTCATTCGGTAGGCGATCACCATCGGCCGCTTGAACAGCGCCGCCTCGAGCGTCGCGGTGCCACTGGCGATCAGCGTCACGTCGCAGGCGGCCAGCACTTCGTGCGAGCGGCCTTCGAGCAGCGCCAGCGGGGCGCCTGCGGCCTGCGCCAGCAGCGGCTCGAGCATCCTGCGCAGGCCGGGCGCCGCCGGCAGCAGGTAGCGCAGGCCGGGTCGGCGCGCGTTGAGCACCGCGATCGTGCGCACGAACAGCGGCGCGATCTGCTCGATCTCCGAGCGGCGGCTGCCGGGCAGCACCGCGACCACCGTGTCGCCCGCGCCCAGCCCGAGCGCAGCGCGGGCGGTGGCGCGCGGCGGCTGTAGCGGAATCTCGTCGGCCAGCGGATGGCCGACGAAGGTGGCGGCGACTCCTCCGCGGGCCAGGATTTCGGGTTCGAACGGGAACAGGCACAGCACATGGTCGACCGCGCGCGCGATCTTCTTCAAGCGGCCGGCGCGCCAGGCCCAGATCGACGGGCAGACGAACTGGATCGTCCTCAGCCCGGCCTCGCGCAACCGGCGCGCGAGGCCGAGGTTGAAGTCCGGCGCGTCGACGCCGACGAAGGCGTCGGGCCGAGCCTGCAGCAGACGATCGGCGAGCGCGTCGCGAATGCCGGCGATCTCGCGGTAGTGACGCAGCACCTCGAAGTAGCCGCGCACCGCGAGCTTGTCCGATGGCCACCAGGCGTCGAACTGCTCGGCCGCCATGCGCGTGCCGCCGATGCCGAACGCGCGCGCGCCCGGCCAGCGCGCATGCACGCCTCGCAGCAACAGACTGGCCAACAGGTCGCCGGACGCCTCACCGGCGACCATCGCCAGTTGCGGGGCGTCGCCGGCCATCGCCTTCAGCGCACGATGCCGCGCTCGGCGGTCGCCAGAAAGGCCTGCATCAGCGCCACGTCGGGGTCGTCCGGGGCGAGCCCGGCGATCGCCTCGCGTGCGGCGCCGAGCGTCAACCCCTGTCGGTACAGCAGCTTGTGCATCTGCTTGACGTGCGCGATGCGCTCGGGCGTGAAACCGCGCCGCCGCAGCCCCTCCTGGTTGACGCCCTGCGCCTGCGCCGGGTTGCCGGCCGCGGTGACGTACGGCGGCAGATCCTGCGCCAGCCGCGTCTGGAAGCCGGTCATCGCATGCGCACCGACGCGAACGAACTGGTGCACCCCCGACAGGCCGCCCAGGAACACCCAGTCGCCGAGATGCACATGGCCAGCGAGCTGCACCGCGTTGGCGAGGACCAGGTGGCTGCCGAGCTGGCAGTCGTGCGCGATGTGCACGTAGGCCATGATCCAGTTGTCGTCTCCCAGGCGCGTGACGCCGGCGTCCTGCACCGTGCCCGTGTTGATGGTGACGTACTCGCGGATCGTGTTGCCGTCGCCGATCTCGAGCCGCGTGTCCTCGCCGGCGTACTTCTTGTCCTGCGGCGGGCCCCCGATCGACGCGAACGCGAAGATGCGGTTGCCCTCGCCGATGCGCGTGCGGCCGTCGATCACGCAGTGCGCGCCGACGCTGCTGCGCGCGCCGATGCGCACGTGTGGACCGATCACCGCATACGGGCCGACGCTCACCGAGTCATCGAGCTCGGCCTCGGGGTCGACGATCGCTGTGGCGTGGATGCGCGGCATCTGCTGGCGTGGTCAGTCTCGTGTTGCCAAGCGGACACCGCGGATCCGGCTTTGCCGGTCCGCTGGTGCGCCTTGCAGGCCGCGCCGGGCCCGTGGGCCCGGCCCTTCGCCAAGCATGAAGAGTCCACCGGACTCTTCATGTCCGGGCTCAGCCCCCTCGAGGGGGAGGCGGCCGCCAGGCCGCTTCGGGGGGGGGCCCATCAGTCGATCCGGCGCAACGTGCACATCAGTTCGGCCTCGACCGCCAGCTCGCCGTCGACGGTGCCGCGCGTCTTGAACTTGTAGATGCCGGCCTTCACGCGATCGATCGTCGCCTCGAGGATGAGTTGGTCGCCCGGTTCCACCGGCCGCTTGAAGCGCGCCCCGTCGATGCCGACGAAATAGACCACCGAATCGGCCTCGACCGACGCGCCGGCCGATTCGAACGCCAGCAGCGCGGCCGCCTGCGCCAGCGCCTCGAGCATCAGCACACCGGGCATCACCGGCCGGTGCGGGAAGTGGCCGACGAAGAACGGT
>DASURM010000380.1:0-5277 GCA_036280035.1 Burkholderiaceae bacterium
GGCGCACAGCATCAACCGGCTCTACCTGCTGCAGCATGCCGGCATCCACTGCGCTCTCGGCTGCGCGTTCGCGTCGACGCTGCGCCGCGGCGCCACCCCGCTCATCACCGCGCTGGCGGCCAGCGTGGCGCGCACGATGACGCCGGCGATGTCGCGTTACACGCGCCGCGTCACCGTGCTGTGGGTCGGCTACTTCTTCGCGATGACGGCGCTGTCGCTCGCGCTGTACGCCTGGGCGCCGTGGTGGCTGTGGTCGTTGTTGGCCAACCTGGTGACGCCGGTGGCCGTGGTGGTGCTGTTCGTCGGCGAATACGCACTGCGCTACCGGCTGCATCCCGAATTCGAGCGCATGACGATGCTGCAGGGTCTGCGCGCGTATCGCCGCCTGTCGCCCACGGGGGCACGCCGGCCATGAGCGCGCGGCCCGCGTTGCACGGCGCAGCCGGCGACCCCGCCGACGCCTTCGACGACGCGGCGCGCACCCTCGCCTGGCGCGACGGCGAGGCGATCACGCTCGCGCAGTGCCTGGCCGAGGCCGCCGCCTTCGCCGAGCGGCTGCCGCCGCACGGCCAGCCGGTGAACCTGTGCCGCGACCGCTACCTGTTCACGCTGGCGCTGCTGGCCGCGATGCAGCGTGGCCAGACGAGCCTGATGCCGCCCAACGCGATGCCGCACACGCTGCGGCAGCTCGAGGCCGTCGCGACATCGCCCCTCTACGCGCTGATCGACGACCCGGTGCAGGACACCGCGGGCCTGCCTTCGCTCGTCGTGCAGCGGCCCGCGACGCGCGACGCGCTAGCCTGGCGGCCGCAGCCGCAGCAATGGGTGGCGCGCCTGCTGACCTCGGGGTCGACCGGCGAGCCGCAGCCGCAACTCAAGCGCTGGGATGCCCTGCGGCGCAGCATCCGCGCCGAGGCCGCGAGCCTGAGCGCCCTGCTCGGCTGGCCGACGATCGCCGGGCTGCACCTGGTGGCCACGGTGCCGCCGCAGCACAGCTACGGCTTGGAGTCGTCGGTGCTGCTGGCGCTGCTGGGCGGGGCGTCGTTCGACGCCGGCCGGCCGTTCTACCCGGCCGACATCGCCGACGCGCTGGCGCGGCTGCCGCGACCGCGCGCACTGGTGACGACGCCGGTGCACTTGAAGGCGCTGCTCGGGTCAGGCGTGGCGCTGCCACCGGTGGATCTGGTGCTGTCGGCCACCGCGCCGCTGTCGCCGCAACTGGCGCAGCAGGCCGAGGCCTGCGTCGGGGGCCGGCTGATCGAGATCTACGGCTGCACCGAGGCCGGCCAGGTGGCCGCGCGGCGCACCACCGACGGCGACGTCTGGACCACGCTCGAAGGCCTGCGCATCGAAGCGCAGCGCACCAACGCCGACGCCGAGCGCTTCGTCGTCAGCGGCGGCCACGTGCTCGAGCCGACGCCGCTGGCCGATCGGCTGCAACTGCTCGACGCACAGCACTTCCGCCTGCTCGGCCGCGCCAACGACCTGATCAACGTGGCCGGCAAGCGCAACTCGCTGGCGCACCTGAACTTCCACCTCAACCGCATCGACGGCGTGCGCGACGGCGTGTTCTGGCTGCCCGACGACGTGCCCGAGGCCGTCGTGCGCCTGGTCGCGTTCGTCGTCGCACCGTCGCTCGGCGCGCGCCAGATCGTCGCCGCGCTGCGCACGCGGGTCGAAGGCGCGTTCCTGCCGCGCCGCGTGATCCACGTCGAGGCGTTGCCGCGCGACGCCACCGGCAAGATCACCGCGCAGGCGCTGCGCGAGTTCGCGTTGCGCACGCTCGCCCCCGATCGCCGCAGCCGCTGATGCACGACGGCGCCGCGCTCGAAGCCCACTTCCACGTCGCGGCCGACCTGCGCGCCTTCGACGGCCACTTTCCCGGCGCGCCGGTGCTGCCTGGCGCCTACCTGCTGGCGATCGTGCTGCAGCAGATCGAGCAACAGCCGGCGCTGCGCGAGCGCCTCGGAGCGGCCTGGCAGGTGCAGCAGGTGAAGTTCCTGGCGCCGGTGGGGCCGGGGCAGACGCTGCGCATCCGCCTCGAGGTGCGAGGCAACGCCATCGCGTTCGGTGTCCATCACGGATCGACGCTGGTCGCGCGCGGACAGCTCGCCGGCGCGGCCGCCGCGACGTGAGCGCCGCACCGGCCTGGGCGCGCGAGCGCGAACGCGGCAACGCGCTGGCGCTGCGCGTGATGGCGTTCATCGCGGTGGCGTGCGGGCGCCGCGTCGCCAGGGGGCTGCTGCACCCGATCACGCTGTACTTCGTGCTGTTCGCGCGCGCCAGCGCGCGCCACAGCGCGCGCTACCTCGCTCGCGCGCTGGGACGGCCGGCGCGTTGGCGCGACCGCTATCGCCATGTCTTCACCTTCGCGGCGACGGTGCTCGACCGCGTGTACTTCGCGCGCGGCCGCAGCAACGCCTTCGACCTGCGCGTCGAGGGCGCGCCGCTGATGGACGAGCTGGTCGCGCAGGGCCGCGGCGCGCTGCTGCTCGGGGCGCACCTGGGCAGCTTCGAGGCGCTGCACGCGGTGGGCGCGAGCCGCCCCGGGCTGCGCGTGGCGATGGCGATGTTCCCCGACAACGCGCGCCTGATCCAGCAGACGCTGCACGCGCTGGCGCCCGATTTCCACCTCGACATCATCGAGATCGGACGAGCGCATTCGACGCTGGCGATCCGCGACTGGCTCGATGCCGGCGGCCTGGTCGGCGTGCTCGGCGACCGCGCGCTCGGCCACGAAGGCCCCCGCTCCGGCAGCGTCGAGCTGCCGTTCCTCGGCCGGCCGGCGCGCTTCAGCGACGCGCCGCTGCGGCTGGCGATGCTGCTGCGCCGGCGCGTCGTCTTCATGGTGGCGCTGTACCGAGGCGGCGCGCGATACGACGTGCGCTTCGAGCCGCTGGCCGATTTCACGCAACCGGCTGCCGACGCCGCGCAGCGCGACAATCGCTTGCGCGAGGCGCTCGCCGCCTACGTGCAACGGCTCGAGGCGCTTTGCCGCGAAGCCCCGACCAACTGGTTCAATTTCTTCGACTTCTGGAACGAGGATGCGCGCGCCTGACCGCCGCCGCGCCTGCCTGGCGATCGCCGCGTCGATCGCGGTCGCGCCGGCCTGGGGCGCCTTCGGCTTCGACGAGCTGATGGCGATCCTTGCGCAACGCAAGTCGGGCGAGGCGCGGTTCGTCGAGGAGCGCACGGTCTCGGGGCTCGACCGGCCGTTGCGCTACAGCGGCACGCTGAGCTTCACCGCGCCCGACCGGCTGCAGCGAATCACCCTGACGCCACGGCGCGAATCGTTCGTGGTCGAGGGCAGCGAGGTCACGCTGCAGCGCGGCGAGCGGGTGCGCCGCCTGCCGTTGGACAGCCTGCCCGAGCTGGCCGCCATGGTGGCCGCGCTGCGCGGCACGCTCACCGGCGACGGCACGGCGCTGCGGCGCTACTTCAAGACCACGGTGCAAGGCAGCGCGGCGCGCTGGACGCTGACCCTGGTGCCGCTGGATTTCCAGCTGCTCGGCACGGTGCGCCTGCTGCGCATCGACGGCATGCACTCCGACGTGCGCGTGGTCGAGCTGCAGCTCGCCGACGGCGACCGCTCGGTGACGACGATCGAGCCGCTGCCGCACAAGGCGCGCGCCTCACCGTGACTCCAGCGGCGCAGCGGCCGCGCAGCAGCGCGGTGCTGGTGTGGTTGGTCGCGCTGCTGCTCGGCGCCGCGGTGATCGCGCACACCCGCTTCAGCACCGACCTGTCGGCCTTTCTGCCGGCGACGCCCGACGCGCGTCAACGCGCGCTGGTCGATCAACTCAAGACCGGCATCGCCTCGCGCACGCTGCTGATGGCGATCGGCGGCGGCGATGCCGCGCAGCGCGCCGCGGCGTCGCGCGCGCTGGCCGACCGGCTGCGCGCAGACGCGGCGTTCGAGCAGGTGCTCAACGGCGACTTCGCGGCCTTCGCCGCGGTTGGCCGCTGGGTGTTCGACCATCGCTACCAGCTCAGCCCGGCGGTCGACGCGCAGCGATTCAGCGCCGCGGGCCTCGGCGAGGCGATCGACGACACGCTGTCGCTGCTGGGCACGCCTGCGGGCGCGCTGGTCAAGCCGGTGCTCGACCGCGACCCCACCGGCGAATCGCTGCGCATCGCCGAGGGCGCGCTGGCGCGCGGCGGCCCGCGCACGCAAGACAGCGTGTGGGTGTCGCGCGACGGCAAGCAGGCGCTGCTGATGTCGGTCAGCCGCGCCGCCGGCAGCGACCTCGACGCGCAGGCGCGGATCCTGTCCACCCTCCGGCGCACGTTCGCCGAGGTGGCGAAGCCGGGGCTCGAACTGCTGGTCAGCGGCGCGCCGAAGTTCGCGGTCGACAGCCGCGCGCAGATCCAGCGCGAGGCGCACCTGCTGGCGCTCACCGGCACCGTGCTGATGGGCGGGTTGCTGCTGGTCGCCTTTGCGTCGCTGCGCGCGCTGGCGGCCGCGATGCTGCCGGCGGCCACCGGCGTGGTGGCCGGCGTCGCGGCGGTGTCGCTGGCGTTCGGCAATGTGCACGGCGCGACGCTCGGCTTCGGCGTCGCGCTGCTCGGCGAGGCCGTCGACTACGCGATCTACTACCTGATCCAGGCGCGGCGCAGCGCGGCCGACGCACCCGGACAGGGCTGGCGCCACTGGGCGCACGAGAGCTGGCCGACGGTGCGGCTGGGCCTGATGACGTCGGTGTGCGGCTTCCTCGCGCTGGCGTTCTCGGGCTTCCCGGGGCTGGCGCAGCTCGGCGTGTTCTCGATCGCCGGCCTGATCGCCGCGGCGCTGACCACGCGCCACGTGCTGCCGGTGTGGCTGCCCGACGGCACGCGCGGCGTCGGCCTGCGGCGCCAGCTCGGCCTTGGCGCCGGCGCTCTGGTGCGCACGCTGCCGCGCTGGCGCCACGCGTTCAGCGCGCTCGGGGTGGCGGCACTGGCCTTGCTGCTGTGGCGCCACGACACGCTGTGGCAGACCGAGCTGTCGTCGTTGAGCCCGCTGTCGGCGCAGGCGCTGGCGCTCGACACGCACCTGCGCGACGAATTGCTGGCCGGCGACGAACGAACGATGGTCGCCGTCAGCGGCCGCGACGTGCAGGACGTGCTGCAGCGCGTCGAGGCGGTGAGCCAGCGGCTCGACGCACTGGTGCGCGACGGCGGGCTCGTCGGCTACGACGCGATCACGCGCTTCGTGCCCAGCCTGGCCATGCAGCAGCGCCGTCGCGCAGCGTTGGCCGACGAAGCCACGCTGCGCGCCCATCTGGCGCAGGCCACGGC
>DASURM010000381.1:0-4760 GCA_036280035.1 Burkholderiaceae bacterium
CGACGCGCAGCGCGTGGTCGTGCGCCGCGGCTGGGAGCCGTTGGCCGACGGCTGCCGGCCCGAGCCGGGCGACGAGGTGGTCGCGCTGCAGTGAGTTCGGAGGGCGCGCGAATGGGCGCGGCGGGTTGACCTCCGTGAGCGGGCCGCAGACCGCCGCCGGCACCTTGCCCGTGCGGCAGCGTGCCGGGCGCCGCGCGGGCCCGGCCGCCGATTCGCACCAGGAACAGGTGCGTCGCGCGCTCAGATGCCGAGGATCTTCTTGGCCTCGCCGAGCGCCTTCATCGATTCGTCGTGCTTGCCGGCCTTGTGCTGCGCCTCGCCGTCGGCGCGAAGTTGCTTGACCTTGGTCATGTCGGCCGCGCTCAGCATGGGATTGCTGGCCAGCTTGGCGTCGATGGCCTTCATCTCGTTGGGGCAGTTGTGCGCCAGCGCGAGGCCTGCTGTGGCGGACAACACGGCGGCGATGAACAACTTCTTCATGGGGTCTCCTTCCAGGGGTTGAAGAGCGCGTGCGGTATACGCGGCAGGGGGCTGTTTTCTTGCATCGAACGAGCGCGCCGGCCTACCAGCCGCCGCGCGTGAGCCACTCGTCGATCAGCTCGAACTTGTCGACGCCGAAGAAGGGCTCGTCGTCGACGATGACGAAAGGCGAGCCGAACGCGCCGGCTTCGATGGCGCGCTGCACCTCGGCGCGCAGCAGCGGGCCGGCATCGGCTGCGGCAATCGCGGCATCGATCAGCTCCGGTGGCGTGTCGCTGCGCTGCGCGCACGCCAGCAGTTCGTCGCGCTCGACCACGTCCTGCGCCTCGGCCCAGACCGCGTGGAACACGGCGCGCGCGAACGGCTTGGCGTGCCGCGGCGCGTGCGCGCGTAGCCAGGCGAGCGCGCGCGCCGACGGCAGCGGATTCATCGGCTTGGCGCGCACGTCGCGCAGCAGCGTCACGCCGTGGCGCCGCGTGTAGCGCGCGACCTCGCGCGGCACGTAGTCCTTCTTCAACGGTGTCGCCATCAGCGGCTTGAGCCCCATCGTGCGCAGCACGGTCACGCTCACCAGCAGCGGATGCCACTCCACCGTGCGCCCATGGCGCGCCGCCAGTTCGTCGATGCGCAGGCTCGCCAGGTAGCCGTACGGCGAGATGAAGTCGAACCAGAAACGGATCGGCGCGCTCATCGAGAAACCCTGCGCCGATCATCGGCGCGACCGCATGATGGCCGCAACGAGTCGATCCCGAACTTCGATCGACTGCGGTTATCCTCGCCGGTCGCCGCCGGCCCGCAGCGCTGGGCCCTACCCGAGTTGGAGGAGGACCGTATGGGCGAGGCCCATCCCAATCACGGCCGCATCGACGGCGCAATCGTCATCATCGGCTTCGGCTCGATCGGCCGCGGCCTGCTGCCGCTGATCGAGCGCCACTTCACCTACGACCCGCACCGGCTGCACGTGATCGAGCCGTCGGACGAGAACGCGACCTTCCTCGCCCAGCGCGGCATCCACCACCTGCAGACGGCGCTGACGAAGGACAACTATCGCGAGGTGCTGACGCCGCTGCTCGGGCGCGGCAGCTTCTGCGTCCACCTGTCGGTCGACACCTCGTCGCTCGACCTGCTGCGGCTGGCCCGCGAACTGGGCGCGCTGTACATCGACACCGTGGCCGAGCCCTGGGCCGGCTTCTATTTCGACCTCTCGCGGCCGCCGCGCGAACGCAGCAACTACGCGCTTCGCGAGGCGTTGCGCGCGGAGGCGCGCGCGCACCATGACGGCCCGACCGCGGTGAGCTGCAGCGGCGCCAACCCCGGCATGGTGTCGTGGCTGCTGAAGGACGCCCTGCTGCGGCTGGCGGCGGACATGGGCCGGTCGGTCGCCACGCCGACCCGGCGCGAGGGTTGGGCCCGGCTGATGCAGGAGCTCGGCGTCAAGGGCGTGCACATCGCCGAGCGCGATACGCAGGCCGGCGTCGAGGCGAAGCCGGTCGGCACCTTCGTCAACACCTGGTCGGTCGAAGGCTTCGTCGCCGAGGTGTTCCAGCCGTGCGAGTTGGGTTGGGGCACGCACGAGCGCTGGTTCCCGCCCAACGCGCACCGGCACCCCGACGGCTGCCGCGCGGCGATCTACCTCGACACGCCCGGGGTGCTGACCAAGGTGCATACCTGGACCCCCGCCGCCGGGCCGCAGTACGGTTTTCTCATCACGCACAACGAGGCGATCTCGATCGCCGACTACTACACCGTCGGCAGCGGCGACGAGCCCGAGTACCGCCCGACCTGCCACTATGCGTACCACCCCTGCGATGCCTCGGTGCTGAGCCTGCACGAGATGCTCGGCTCCGGCCGCATGCAGTCGCAGGCCCGGATCCTCGAAGAGCACCACATCCTGTGGGGGTCCGACGACCTCGGCGTGCTGCTGTACGGCCACGCAAAGAACGCGCTGTGGTACGGCTCGCGCCTGGCGATCGACGAGGCGCGCGACCTGGCGCCGTACCAGAACGCCACCGGGCTGCAGGTGACGTCGGCGGTGCTCGCGGGCATGGCCTGGGCGCTGGCCAACCCGCGTGCCGGCATCGTCGAGACCGACGAGATGGACCATGAGTTCTGCCTGAACGTGCAGCGCCCGTACCTCGGTCGCATCGAGGCGCACTACACGAACTGGACGCCGATCTCGACGCGCTGGCCGCAGTTCGAGGAGGAGATCGACGAGAGCGACCCCTGGCAATTCAAGAACGTGCTGGCGAGTTGAAGCGCCGATGCGGGTGACCCTCGCGCGAGGCGGAGTGTCGCGGTGTGCGAGGATCGGTGTGACTATTGCCCTCGTGCGCCATTTCAGATGAGTCACCTGTTCACTGCGTACAAGCTCGGGACGTTGACGCTTGCCAACCGCATCGTCGTGGCGCCGATGTGCCAGTATTCGGCCGACGACGGCAGCGCCAGCGCCTGGCACCACATGCACCTGCCGCAGCTCGCGATCTCGGGCGCGGGGCTGCTGATCATCGAGGCCACCGCGGTCGAGGCGATCGGCCGCATCACGCCGGGCTGCCTCGGCCTGTACAGCGACGCCAACGAGCAGGCGCTGGCTGCGGTGCTGGCCGGCGTGCGGCGCTACTCGCCGATGCCGGTGGCGATTCAGCTTGCGCACGCCGGGCGCAAGGGCTCGAGCGAGGTGCCGTGGCGCGGCGGCGCGTTGATCGCGCCCGAGCAAGGCGGCTGGCAGACGGTGGCGCCGTCGGCGCTGCCGCATGCCGAAGGCGAGGCCGCACCGTTGGCGCTCGACGATGCGGGGCTGGCGCACGTGCGCCGGACATTCGTCGACGCTGCGCGGCGCGCCCACCGGCTCGGGCTGGCGGCGATCGAGCTGCACTCGGCGCACGGCTATCTGCTGCATCAGTTCCTGTCGCCAGTGGCCAACCGGCGCGGCGATGCCTATGGCGGCACGCTCGCCAACCGCATGCGCTTTCCGCTCGAGGTGTTCGACGCGGTGCGGGCCGCGGTGCCTGCGTCGATGCCGGTGGGCGTGCGGCTGTCGGCGCTCGACTGGGTCGACGGGGGTTGGGATCTCGAGCAGAGCATCGTCTATGGCCGCGCGCTGCGCGACCACGGTTGTAGCTATCTGCACGTGTCCAGCGGCGGCGTGTCGCCACTGCAGAAGATCGTCGCTGCGCCCGGGTTCCAGGTGCCGTTCGCGCAACGCCTGCGCGCGGAGGTCGGCCTGCCGACGATCGCGGTGGGCCTGATCACCGAGCCCGAGCAGGCCGAAGCGATCATCGCCGCCGGCCAGGCCGACCTGGTGGCACTGGGGCGCGCGATGCTCTACGACCCGCGCTGGCCGTGGCACGCCGCGGCGCAGCTTGGCGCGCAGGTGAGCGCACCGCCGCAGTACTGGCGCAGCCAGCCACGCGGCCACGGCAAGCTGTTCGGCGAGGTGCGCACCGGGCAGCGCTGAGGTCGGCGCAGGTATCGGGCCAGCGTACCGAGAGCCGGCACGACGCCGCGGCGCAGGGTCGGCCCCGGGGTTGCAGGCCGCTCGCGCAGCCCCATCTGATAGCCGTGCTCCTGCCCGATCGGCCAGGAGCGGCCAGCCCGGTCGGTGGAAGCGCGCTTGCGTGGCAGGCCGCACCATCGAGGCTTCTTCGGCCCACCGGAATTGCCTCCATGAACCCCAACGATCGCGAACCCTTGCCGCTGGCCGATGCCGTCGAGCGCGTTGCGGCCTCGGTCGTCGGCTTGGCCACGCGGCGCCAGCGTAGCGCGGCCATCGTGTGGCGCAGCGGCGTCGCGGTGACCAGCGCGTCGGCACTATGGCGCGCGCACGGCGTGACGGTGGTGCTGCCCAGCGGCGAACAGGTCGACGGCACGCCGCGCGGCGTCGATGCCGCCACCGATCTCGCGGCGGTGGCCTTCGCCGGTGGCGCCGTGCCGCCGGCAGAGCGCGACACGCAAGCCGGTGCACGAGTCGGCGATGTGGTGTTCGCGGTCGGTCGCGAACCGTCGGGCGCGGTGCACGCGAGCTTCGGGCATGTCGGTGCAGTGGGCGGGCCGTGGCGCAGCTGGCGTGGCGGCCGCGTGGAAAGCCTGATCCGCCTCGACGGTGGCTTGCATCCTGGTCTCGCCGGTGCGGCGGTGGCCGACGCCGCGGGCCGCGTGCTCGGTATGGCCAGCCCGATGTTCTCGCGCCATCATGGCGTGGTGCTGCCGGTGGCCACGATCGAGCGTGTGGTCGAGCAGCTGCTGACGCATGGCCGCGTGCGCCAGGGCCACCTCGGCATCGC
>DASURM010000382.1:0-5573 GCA_036280035.1 Burkholderiaceae bacterium
GCCTTCGGCCACCAGTTGCGGCCGGCAATCGACCAGGCGCGCGAGCTCGGCGCCGTACTGTTTGGCCTTGCGCGGGATGTCGTCGTAGTCGCTCTCGTCGGGTTGGCCGAGATGCGCGGTGTAGGCGCACGGGATCGCGCCGTTGGCGCGCATCCAGTGCACCGCGGCCGAGGTGTCGAGCCCACCGGAAAACGCGATGCCGACGCGCTGGCCGGTGGGCAGGGTTTGCAGGATGGTGGCGGTCATGTGGGCTCCAGAACGGCCGGTGGCACCGCTTGTCTGGTGCAGCGCGGCCTGCGATCCTACGTGATCGGCGCGCTGCGTTCGGCTGCGCTACAGGGCGTCGAGCGCGGCGCGCAACGCGGTGCGGTACTCGTCGAACGCCTGCAGGTCGTTGTGCCCCGCGTCCTTCACGATGCGCAGCCGCGCCTGCGGCTGCAGCCGCTTCAGCACCTCGCTGTGGCGCGGCGCGATCACGTCGTCGCGCGCGCCGTGCAGCAACAGCAGTGGCGTGCGCAGCTGCGCGATGGCGGCATCGGTGGCCAGCGGGTAGCGCAGCATGAACCCCGGCACCCACGGATAGTGCTCGGCCGCCATGGCGCGCAGGCTCGAGTACGGCGACACCAGCACCGTCAGCTCTGGCTGCACTTGCAGTGCCAGCGGCACCGCCAGCCCGGTGCCGAGCGAGCGGCCGAGCAGCACGCGCTTCATGCCGGCGTACTCGGGCGCCACCGCATCCCAGGCCGCACGCACGTCGGCATGGAGCTGCTGCTCGCTCTCGATGCGCCCGCTGCTCTTGCCGTAGCCGCGGTAGTCGAGCATGAAGACATCGAAGTTGGCGCGCCGGTAGACATCGAGATCGACGAACCAACTCTCGAGGTTACCGGCGTTGCCGTGCAGGAAGAACACCATGCCGCGCGGCGCCGGCAGATTCAGATGCAGGGCGTGCAAACGGGCACCGGGTACTGCGATGAATCGCTCATGCACGTCGCGCTCGAGTGCCATGCGGTACTCGGGTGCGAGCGGCGTCGGCAGGAACAACAGGCGCTCCTGGCCCCACCACAGCGCCGCCAGCAGCACCACGTAGGCACCCGCAGCCACGGCGAAGAGTGCCCACACACGTGCCATCGCTCAACCGGTCAGGCTGGGCCGCAGCGTCTCGATCTCGTCGACGATGAAGTCGAAGAACGCCGCCACGCGCGGCTGATGTCGCAGCTCAGGCAAGGTCAGGATGCGCCAGTCGCGCGTCAGCTCGGGCACCGGACCGAGTACGCGCTCCAGTTCTGGCTCGGCATCGCCCACCGCGAGCGGCAGCGGCGCGAGCCCGAGTCCGGACTTGACCGCGTAGACCATGCCGAGCACGCTGTTGTTGCGCGCGACCAGCTTGGCGTGCGGTGCCACCCGGCGCAGCCACACCGCGGCGCGGTGGTTGACCATGCTGTCGTCCAGCCCGATCAGCGCGTGTTGCGCCAGCTCTTGCACCGCCTGCGGTCGACCGTGGTGCGCCAGGTAGGCCTTGCTCGCGTACACGCCCCACAGCGAGTCGCCGATCTTGCGGCCGACCAGTTCGCCATCGTCGGTGTCGCCGGAGCGCAGCGCCACGTCGGCCTCGCCCTTCTCGAGGTCGATGTACCGGTCGCTCATCACGAACTCGACTTTCAACTTCGGATGCCGCGCCGCGAGCCGCTGCAGCAGCGGCGAGCGCGTGATGCGGTACATCAAGGGCTCGGGGCAGGTCACCCGCACCACGCCCTCCGCATCACGCAGCGTGTCGTGCACCTGGCGCTCGAATGCGTGCACGGCCTCGTGCACGCCCTGCGCCGCGGGCAGCAGCGCCAATCCGAACTCGGTGAGGCGATAGCCGGACTGCTGGCGCTCGACCATGCGCCGACCGATGCACCGCTGCAACTCGGCCAGGCGCCGCTGCACGGTGGACTGGTTCACCTCCAGCGCACGCGCGGCCGCCAGCGTGCTGCCGTGCTGCGCCACGGCGAGCAGGAATTTGAGATCGTCCCAGTCGAACACGGCGCGACGCCCTATGCAAAGCTGCGGCCCCATTGTGCAGCGATGCGGCTTCCGCCACGGCGCGCGTTCTCATAGGCTGCGCGCCATGGATCACAACGCCCCGATCGACGGCTTCAAGCGGCACATGCGCGGGCAGTGGGACGACGCCGCGGCCGGCTGGGACGCGCACGCCCCGCAAATTGCCGCCTGGCTGCGCAACGCCAGCGACGCCATGATCGAGATGGCGGGCGTGCGCGCTGGTGCGCGCGTGCTCGACGTGGCCGCCGGCGCCGGCGACCAGACGCTCGATATCGCGCGCCGCGTGGGCCCGGCAGGCGAGGTGCTCGCCATCGATCTCTCGCCGTGCATCCTGGAGCGGGCGGCCGACAACGCACGCCGCGCCGGCCTGTCGAACGTGCAAACGCGCGTGGCCGATGGCGAGGATCTCGGCGTCTGGGCGGCGACCTTCGATGCCGCGGTATGCCGGCTCGGACTGATGTTCTTTCCCGATCCTCTGCGCGGCCTGCGCCAGATGCATGCCGCGCTGCGTCACGGCGGCGGCATCTGCACCATGGTGTTCGGCCGGCCCGAACGCAACCCGTGCGTCGGCATCGTGATGTCCACCGCGCTACGCCATGCGGGGCAGCCGCCGATCGATCCGCAGTGCAGCGGTAGCCTGTTCAGCCTGGGCGCACCGGGACGGATCGACTCCCTGTTCGCGGCGGCGGGCTTTCGGGAAGTGGCCACGACCGTGGTCGAGGCCCCGTTCCGGTTGCCGTCGGCGCGCCATTACCTCGATTTCATCGGTGCATCCGCATCGCCGGTGCGCCAGATCCTGGCGTCGCTCGGTGCGCAGGCAGCCGCGGCCGCCTGGGCCGAGATGGAGCAACGGCTGCGGGTGTTCGACGGCTCCGGCGGCTGGTGCGGCCCCAACGAGTTGCTGCTCACCGCCGCACGCCGCTGACGAAGCCGGTGCCGTTTCCCGCATTCCCCAGGAGTCGCGCCATGCGCACCCTCATCATTGCTGCCGTGATCATGCTGTGCGCTGCGCGCGCGAGCGCCGAGGATCCGCTGCAAACCGACGGCGACAAGTACAAGGCGGCGCTCGAAAACGCCTGCGTGCGCGTGCTCGAGTACCGCGATCGCCCGGGCGAACGGACGCAACAGCACGCGCACCCCGCGTTCGTGCTTTACGCGCTGGCGCCCTTCAAGCGCACGCTGACGCTGCCCGATGGCAAGGTGCTCAGCCGCGAGTTCAAGACCGGCGACGTGATGTGGTCGCCGGCGCAGACGCACGTCGGGCACAACGTCGGCGGCACGCCGACGCACGTGCTGATGGTCGAGCTGAAGCCCGATGCGCCCGCCGACGCCTGCGGCGCGCGCTGAGGCGCGAGCCTCAGGCGCGACTCGCAGGCACCAGTTCGAGTGCGAGCTTGTCGACGCCGCGCAGCAGCTCCACCGGCACGGCGCGGCCAATGCGGTCGCCGCCGAGCACGCGATGCAGCGTGTCGACATCCTTGATCGGCACGTCGTCGACCGCGACGATGCGGTCGCCCGCCTTCAGCCCGGCGCGTGCCGCCGGGCCGTCGGAGATCACCTCGTCGACGCCCACCGCACCGGCGGCGTCGAGGTGGTGATGCAGCATCGTGCGCCGCGGCAGCGGCACGCTGCGCGCGACGATGCCGAGCCAGGCGCGCCGCACGCGGCCGTGGCGCAGCAACTCGCCGACCACCCAGCGCGCGGTGTCCGACGGCACCGCGAAGCACAGCGACTGGGCCCCCGCGATGATCGCGGTGTTCACTCCCACCACTTGCGCGCGCGTGTCGAGCAGGGGGCCGCCGGAATTGCCGGGGTTCAGGCTGGCGTCGGTCTGGATCACGCCCTCGATCAGGCGGCCGCTGCGCGCGCGCAGGCTGCGCCCGAGCGCCGACACGACGCCGGTGGTCACGGTGTGCGACAGACCTTGCGGGTTGCCGATCGCGATCACCACCTGGCCGACGCGCAGGTGCTTCGATTCGCCGAGCGTCAGGTGCGGCAACGCGGCGGCGCTGCCGATGCGCAGCAGTGCGAGGTCGGTGTCGACGTCGGCACCGACGCGCGTGGCCGCGTGCTCGCTGCCGTCGTCCAGGGTGACGGTGATCGCATCGCCGGCCTCGACGACGTGGCTGTTGGTCAGCACGAAGCCGTCGGGCGTGATCAGGAACCCCGAACCCGCGCCTTGGCCGCGGCGCGCCTGCACGCGCAGCGACACCACGCCCGCACGGGTGCGCTCCAGCGTGCTCACCACGGCGCGCGAATACGCGTCGAGCAGCTCGAGGTCGTCGTCCGCGGTGATGAGGTCGTCACGCTTCATAGACCGATCCAGCCGTGGCGCAGGCCTTCGCGCACCGCCTCGGCCCGCGTCGCCGCGCCGACCTTGGCCAGGATCTGCGCGACGTGGTACTTCGCGGTGTGCGCCGAGATGCCGAGCACGCCGGCGATGTCGCGGTTCGACAGGCCCTTGCCGAGCAGCTCGAACACCTCGATCTCGCGCGGCGTCAGCGGCTCGCGCTCGGCGATGTCGACCGGCCACGGCGTTTCGCGCACCGACAGCCCGGCGAGCACCGCGGCGACTGCCGCGCGCAGCTTGGGCGCAGCCACGGCGGCCGACAGCTGCGCGCTGGCGCCGCCGGCACCGCGCACGGTGATGCCTTCGCCGAGCCACACCCAGGCATCGGCGTCGTCATCGGCGTGGCCGAGCGCAACGCGCCAGGCGTCGTCGCGCAGCGCCGCAGCCACGCCGTCGGCCAGCAGCGGCGACGCGCCGACGATCACGATGCGCGGCAGCGTGTTCATCCGCAGGCCGCGTGCGGCCGTTCGGCCACCTGCAGCGACAGCGTGTGCGCGCGGCCGCCGCGCGCGATGTCGATGTCGATCTGCGCGCCGACCTGCAGGCGCTCGCGCAACGACTCGAGGCTGCTCACGGCCTGGCCGCCGAGCGCGACGATCACGTCGCCCACCAGCAGGCCGGCGCGTGCCGCCGGTCCGTCGTCGGCCACCGAGCTGACCAGCAGGCCGTCGACGCCGCTGCCCTCGCGCTGCGCGCGAACCGGCTGCACCGCGATGCCGAGGTGGCCCTGGCGCACGCGGCCATGCGTCAGCAGCTGCTCGACCACACGCTCGATCGTGGCCACCGGCAGCACCACGCCATGATGGCGCGAGAACATCGGGCTGGCCATGCCGAGCACGCGGCCAGCGACGTCAGCCACCGCCGCACCGGCCAGGCCGGGATACAGGCCGCCGTCGAGGCGGATCAGGCGCTCCACCCTGCCACCACGCCAGCTTCGCCACGGCCCGCCCACCGCACCGACATGCCCGAAGCTCGCGTGCACCGCGCCCGACGGTTCGCGACCGACCGCGAACACCACATCGCCGACGCGCGTGCCGGTCTCCGCTTCGCGCCCGGCCGGCGGCACGGTGCCACCGGCGAAGGCCACCGCCGCGAGATCGGTGGCGGCATCGACGCCGCGCAGCGTGCCGTCGACCTGTTCGCCGCTGGGCAGCACCACCGTCACGCCGCGCGCGCGCCA
>DASURM010000383.1:0-11530 GCA_036280035.1 Burkholderiaceae bacterium
GGCCGACATCGCCGCGGCGTCGGACCCCGCGTCGGGCTCCGACAGCGCGAACGCGGTGATCGCCTCGCCGCGCGCCACTGCGGGCAGCAGCGCGCGCTGCTGCGCGGCGTTGCCGAACAGGCTCACCGGCACGCTGCCCAGCCCCTGCATCGCGAGCGCGAAGTCGGCCAGCCCCGAAGCGCTCGCCAGCGTCTCGCGCGCGATCGCCAGCATGCGCACGTCGACCTGCTCGCGCGCGCCGCCATGCGCCGCGCTCACGCACGCGCGCAGCAGGCCGGCGCGGCCGAGCGCCGGCACGAGCTGCTTGACCAGCGCGTGCGCGGCCTCGTCGCCGTCGGCCTCGGCGCCGTGCCCGCGCTCGAGCGTGGGCAGCACGGTCTCGCACCAGGCCTGCAGCTCGCGCGCGTAGGCGCGATGACCGTCGTCGAAGAACGGCCAGTTCAAATGCTCGGGGTCGGGTGCGCGTGGGTGCGTGGTCATCGCGGCCTTTCGTGGCGGCACTCGCTCGGCAGCGCCTCAGTTGCCCTCGAACACCGGCTTCTGCTTGGCCGCGAACGCATGGTAAGCGCGCTCGAAGTCCTTGGTCTGCATGCAGATCGCCTGCGCCTGCGCCTCGGCCTCGATGCATTCGCCGAGGCCCGCGTTCCACTCCTGCCACAGCATCGTCTTGGTCATCGCGTGGCCGAAGGTCGGGCCGTCGGCGAGATCCTTGGCCAGCGCGGCGGCCTCGACGGCGAGTGCGTCGGGGTCGACCAGGCGGTTGTAGAAGCCCACGCGCTCGGCCTCCTCGCCGGCGACGGCGCGGCCGGTGTAGAGCCACTCGGCGGCGCGCGACAGGCCGATCAGCCGCGGCAGCAGCGTGCACGCGCCCATGTCGGCGCCGGCCAGGCCGACGCGCACGAACAGGAACGCGACCCTGGCGCGCGCCGTGGCGATGCGGATGTCGGAGCCGCAGGCGATCATCGCGCCGGCGCCGGTGCAGATGCCGTCGATCGCGGCGATGATCGGTTGCGGGCAGGCGCGCATCGCCTTCACGAGGTCGCCGGTCATGCGCGTGAACTCGAGCAGCTCGGGCATGTCCATCTTGACCAGCGGGCCGATGATCTCGTGCACGTCGCCGCCCGAGCAGAAGTTGCCGCCCGCGCCGGTGAACACGATCGCCTTGATGTCGGTGGCGTAGCACATCTCGCGGAACAGGTCGCGCAGCTCGCCGTACGAGTCGAACGTGAGCGGGTTCTTGCGCTCGGGCCGGTTGAGCGTGATGGTGGCGACCTTGCCGGCGACCGAGTAGCCGAAGTGGCGCGCCTCGTAGCGCGCGAGGGAGATGCGTTTCATGGGTGTGCTCCGGTGGGTTGAGGGTTGGGCCGTAGAATTCTTCGCCTCGGGGCGAAGGGTACGGGATGAGCAAGACCACGACGATGAACATCGAGATCCGTTTCGGCGACTGCGATCCGGCGGGCATCGTCTACTTCCCGCGCTATCACCGCTGGATGGACGGCGCCTCGCAGCAGTTCTTCATGAGCAACGGCGTGCCGCCGTGGCACGTGCTGGAGCACGAAACCGGCATCGTCGGCACGCCGCTGCTCGAGCACCACGCACGCTTCGTCAAGAGCGCCACCTACGGCGAGAAGATCGTGATCTCCACGCACATCCAGGAGTGGCGCGCCAAGGTGTTCCTGCAGAAGCACGTGATCACGCGCGGCGACGACCTCATCTGCGAGAGCGTCGAGACGCGCATCTTCATCAAGCGCGACCCCGCCGACCGCCGCCGCATCTACGGCGTGCCGGTGCCCGAGGACATCAAGCGGCTGTGTGAGTAGCGCCGGCGCGGGCTTCATCGCTCGGGGTCGCTCGCCCACGGTGCCGACGGGCGCTCGACGCGCGCCAGCCAGTCGTCGAGCGCCTCCACGTGCTCGGTCTCCTCGGCCGCGAACTCCGCGGCCATGCGCTTGACCGCCGGGTCGCTCGACGACAGGCCGACGTCGCTGTAGTACTGCATCGCGCGCATTTCGTTCTCGCGCGCGTAGCGCAGCGCATCGTAGGCGTTGAGGCTGGGGTCGAACGCCTCCTCGCCGCCGACCTCGGGCGGATAGCGCCAGGCGTAGTCCCACGGCCCCAGCTCGGGCAGCTTGGTGTCGCTGGCGCGCTCGACGATCGAGTCGTGGTGCATGCGCGAGTAGCGCACCATGTCGCGGAACAGCGCCGCCACCTGGTCGTTGCGGTGCGCCTCCATCATGTCGGCCAGCTCGAGGTAGCGCTCGGCGGCCTCGCGCTCGAGCGCGATGGCGTGGGCGAAGAACAGCGGCAGCGTGTAGTCCATGGCGTTGCTTCCGGGCAAGGTTCAGGATGGCGCGCGCTCGCGCTGCAGGCACAGGCGCACGCCCTCGTCGGCCGCCTGCGGCAGCAGCCGTGCGCCCCAGCCGAGCTGCGCCAGCTCGGGGTACAGCATCAGCGGGTCACGGTCGAGGTGTGCGATCACCGTGCGCGGCGCGCCGCCGGCGTCGATGCCCGCGAGCAGCCGCAGGATCGCCACCATCGGCTGCGGCGGCGAAAGGCCGCGCACGTCGATGTGCTCGCCGTCGGCGTCGGCCCAGCGGCGTTCGCGCCCCGTGCTCGCACCACCGCATCCGCTGGCGCCGCCCGCACCGGAGCAGCCGCAGCTCGAAGGCTCGCCCATCTCGTTCTCCGGTTCAGCGGGCTCAGCCGGCCATGGTGAGGCCACCGCTCACGCTCAGCACCTGGCCGGTGACGTAGCTCGCCGTGTCGCCGCTGAAGAACAGCACCGCATCGGCCACCTCTTCGGGCTTGCCCAGGCGGCGCAGCGGGATCGCCTTCTTCAGCGCCTCGGTCACTTTCTCGGGCACCGCGGCCATCAGCGGCGTGTCGGTCGGGCCGGGGCACACGCAGTTGACGCTGATGCCGTAGCGCGCCGTCTCGCGCGCCAGCGACTTGGTGAACGCGATCAGCCCGCCCTTGGCGCCCGAGTACACCGTCTCGCCCAGGCTGCCGACGCGGCCGGCGTCGCTGGCGATGTTGACGATCTTGCCGCTGGCGCGCTGGATCATCGCCGGCATGAAGGCCTTGGTCAGCCGCATCGGGCCGACGAAGTTGAGGCTGATGATCTTGTCCCACAACTCGGGCGTGCCCTCCCAGAACGGATGCGTGGTGCCCCAGCCGGCGCCGTTGACCAGCACGTCGGGCGTGCCGAAGCGCGAGGCCACGTCTTGCGCAAACGCCGCGATCGATGCGGCGTCGGTCATGTCGACGCGAACGAACTGCGCCTTGTGCCCGGCCGCGCGCAGCGTGGCGGCGCGACTCTCGCCCTTGTCGGCCTGCACGTCGGCCACGATCACGGTGGCACCGGCCTCGGCGAGCTTGCCCGCCACCGCGGCGCCGATGCCGGAGGCCGCGCCGGTGACGACGGCGAGTTTGTCTTTCAGCGATGTCATGGTTTCTCCTTCGGGTTGGCGGCGCCGGCGTCGGCTCGTTTGTCGAGAAAGGCCGCGACGCGGCGTTTGGTTTCGGGGTGCTGGTACAGCCGCCGGGTGGCGTCGATCTCGGCGGCGTAGCCTACCTCGCCCGGCACGCCGGCCAGCGCGATGCAGCGCTTGTTCTCGGCGAACGCCAGCCGCGGCATCGCGCCGTAGCGGCGCGTCAGCGCTGAGGCTTCGTCGGCCAGCCGCTCGCGCGGCACGGCCCACTGCACGAGGCCGAGTGTCTGCGCCTCCTGGCCGGTGGGTGTTTCGGCGCCCAGGATCAGCCGGCGCGCCAGGCCGTGCCCCACCAGCCGCGTCAGGCGTTGCGTGCCGCCGCCGGCGGCGAGCAGCCCGAGGCCGACCTCGGGCAGCCCGATGCGCGCGTCGGCAGCGGCGATTCGCAGGTCGCACGCCAGCGCCAGCTCGAAGCCGCCGCCGAGCGCCGCGCCGCCGAGTTCGGCCAGCGTCACGCAGTCGAGCGCTTCGAGCCGCGCGAACACGCGCTGCATGCGGCGCACGGTGGCCAGCATCGCCTCGCGGCCGAGCGAGGTGGCGACGCACGAGCGGATCGCCGCCAGGTCGGCGCCGGCGCAGAACACCTTGCATGCGCTGCGCAGGTGCAGCACCGCCAGCGTGTCGTCGGCCTCGACCTCGTCGAGCACGGCTTCGAGCTGCGCGAGCAACGAGTCGTTGATCGCGTTGACCGGCGCGCGCTGCAGCGTCACCACCAGCACCGCGCCGGCGCGCTGGGCGCTGATCAGCGGCGCCGCTGCAGCGGCGGCACTGCCTTCGGCCTGCGTCAGCGCGGCGCTCATTGAGCCCCCTTAGCGCTACGCGCCGTCCACGGCCGAGCCTGCATGCCCGGCCGCTTCGCGAGGCACTCGCCCGTGCGCAGGCACGGGCTCATGTCCGCGCTCAGCCCCCCGAGGGGGAGCGAGCGCCTTCGGAGCGGCCGTGCGGCGCTCATGGCTCACCCATGCGCTGATGCAGCTCGAGCAGCTTGCGCCGCAGCAGCTTGCCGGTGGGCCCGCGCGGCAGCGCGTCGATCGGGTGCAGCCAGCGCGGCCGCTGGTACTGCGGCAGCTTGCTCGCCTGCGCCTGCAGCACCGCCTGCGCATGGGTCGCATCGGTGGCGACGAAGAAGTACGCCACCGCATCGACGCCATCGGCGTCGGGCACGCACACCGCGGCGCCCTCGACCACCTCGCGCGCCTGCGCGGCGAGCTGCTCGCCGAGATCGATCAGGTTGACCCAGCGGCCGCGGATCTTGACCAGCGAATCCTCGCGGCCGGCGAACTGCCAGAACCCTTCTGCGTTGCGCTGCCACAGATCGGCCGGGCAGAAGGCATCGTTGCGGAACGTCTCGGCCTGCGCCTGCGGGCGGTCGAGGTAGCCTAACGCGAGCGTCGGCGCACGGATCAGCAGGCGCGTGGGCACGCCCGGCGCCACGTCGTCGAGCGCGCGCACCTCGATGCCGGGCGACGGCGCGAAGCCGCGCTCGTCGGCCGCCAGCATCACCAGCACCAGCGTCTCCGACGCGCCGTAGCCGTCGACGATCGGCAACCCGCTTTCGGCGACCCAGCGCTGGCGCAACTGCAGCGGCAGCGCCTCGCCGGCCGACACGCACAGCCGCACGCCAGCCTTGGCCAGCCCGGGCGCGAGCCCTTCGTGCAGCAGGTCGCGATACAGCGACGGCACGCTGAACAGCACCGTCGGGCGCGTGCGTGCCGCCGTCGCGGCGACGCTCTTGGCGTTGGGCCACTGCGCGTCGAGGATCAGCGTGGCGCCCAGCCGCAGCCCCGCCAGCAGCAGGTTGGTCAGCGGGTAGGCGAAGAACAGCCGCGAGCTGGCGAACAGCCGATCGCCCGGCTTGATGCCGAAGCGTTCGGCGGCGACGCGGCCGATCTCGCGGATGCAGCGGTGCGCGTGCACCACCGCCTTGGGCTTGCCCGACGTGCCCGACGAGTGCACCCAGAACGCCGGCGTCTCCTCGGGTACCGACACCGCCGGCATCGGCGGCGTGACGCTGACCGCGTGCCGCCCCTCCTCGACGCCGACCACGCGCGAGTTCCACGGCGCCGGGGTGTCGTCGGACGAGTCGGCGATGATGACGTCGAAGCCGGCCTCGTCGAGGATGAAGCGCCACTCGGGCGCCGGGATCTTCGGATTCACGCCGACCGCGATGCCGCCGGCCCAGATCGCGCCGAGCCAGGCAATCACCCAGTCGAAGCCGTCGGGCAGCTTGACCGCCACGCGGTCACCGGGCCGCAGCCCGCGCTGGCGCCACAACGCCGCGGCGCGCGCGACGCGATCGCGCAGCTCGCCGTAGGTCATGCGCCTGCCGTCGCACTCGATGGCGATCGACGCCGCATCGTGCTCGGCCAGCAGCAGGTGCGCGCCGTTGAGCGGCACCCCGGTGGCAGGCGCCTCGACCCCGTAGAGGCCCGGGCGATCCTGGTGCCAGCGCGCCAGCTCGGCGGCGAGGATCTGCGAGTGCTCGCGCTCTTCGGCCGCCAGTTCGTCGTACAGGCGCTGTTCGGCCGAGCCCTCCTCGGCCGCCTGCGCGCGCTCGGCAAAGTACTCGGCCGCCCGCTTCTCGAAGCCGATCGCGATGCGCAGCAGGTCGGCCGGCTCGTCGATACGGCTGTCGACGCCGGCGAAGTAGCCCACCGTCTCGAGCTGGAACAGCGCCGGCGGGTCGGGCACGTCGACGTGGTAGCGCCGCGCCAG
Source organism: Burkholderiaceae bacterium (assembly GCA_036280035.1). Taxonomy (GTDB): domain Bacteria; phylum Pseudomonadota; class Gammaproteobacteria; order Burkholderiales; family Burkholderiaceae_C; genus JAEUPI01. Next base: position 6,207 of record DASURM010000383.1, read on the forward strand.
CGTCTCCATGTGCTCGCCTTCCATCACCGCGAAGCGGCGGAACAGCGCACGCAGCGTCTCGTCGGCGCAGTCGGCGGCGGCGCGCTGGTAGAAGGCGCGCCCGCCGAGTTCGATCTCGAAGGCGCTGCGGATGGCGGCCAGCGCCGCCTCGTCGCTGCCGAGTTCGCTCGCCGATTCGTCGCGCAGCGCGAGCGTGCCGCCGCACTGCGGGCAACGGCCGTACGGAAACGCGAAACCTTCGCTGATCTTGCCGCAGCCGCTGCACTGCCACTGCACGCTGGCGCCGGCGCAGCAGATGTAGGGGCCGTCGGCGTCGTTGGCCAGCGGCTGGTGGCACTTGGGGCACAACATGGCTCGTCCCTCGATCAATCAATCGTTGTGAATCACGATGTCTGCGTCGCCGGCTGCGCCACCGCCAGCGGCGTCGGCGGCTCGAATGCCGCCACCGCGTCGGGCGTGGGTGGCCATTGCTCGCGGCTCCCCAGCAGCCAGGCGCCGATCGCCCGTGCCGCGCGCCGGCCGGCGGCCATCGCCAGGATCACGGTGGCGCCGCCGGTGACGATGTCGCCGCCGGCGAACACGCCCTGCAGATTCGTCGCCTGCGTCACCGCGTCGGCCGCGATGTAGCCGCGGCGGTCGAGCCCGAGGCCCTTCGTCGCACGGCCGACGATCGGGTTGGCCTGCGTGCCGAGCGCGTAGATCACGGTGTCGCACTCGAACTCGACGAACTCCTCCAGCGGCATCGGCGCGCGCCGGCCGCGCGCATCGGGCTCGCCGAGCGCCATCTTCTGCGCACGCAGGCCGCGCACGTCGCCGGCCTCGTCGAGCAGCACCTCGACCGGGCCATGCAGGAACGAGAACACCACGCCCTCTTCCTTGGCGTGGCGCAGCTCCTCGACGCGCGCCGGCGCCTCGGCCTCCGAGCGCCGGTAGACGCAGCGCACCTCGGCAGCGCCGAGGCGCCGCGACGTGCGCAGGCAATCCATCGCCGTGTTGCCGGCGCCGATCACGACCACGCGCTGGCCGATGCCGATCGGCGTGTCGCGGTACGGGAAGCGGTCGCCGCCCATCAGGTTGACTCGGGTCAGGAACTCGTTGGCCGAATACACCTGGCCGGCCGATTCGCCCGGAATGCCGAGGAACGACGGCGCGCCGGCACCGGCGGCGATGAACACCGAATCGAACCCCATCTTCGAGGTGAGCTGCTCGATCGTGAAGGTCTTGCCGATCACCTTGTTGGTCTCGAAGCGCACGCCGGCGTCGCGCAGCCGCTTGACCTCGCGCTCGATGATCTCGCGCGGCAGGCGGAACGACGGGATGCCGTAGCGCAGCACGCCGCCCACCACGTGCAGCGCCTCGTACACGGTGACCTCGGCGCCGAGCTTGATCAGGTCGGCCGCGCACGCCAGGCCGCCCGGCCCCGAGCCGACGACAGCGACGCGGCCGGCCTTGCGCTCGAACTCGAGCCGCGGCACCGGCCGCTGCGCCGCGTGGTCGCCGACGAAGCGCTCGAGCCGGCCGATCGCCACCGGCTGCATCTTGGCCTTGACGAGCACGCACTGCGCCTCGCACTGGCTCTCCTGCGGGCAGACGCGGCCGCACACCGACGGGAACGGGCTCGACTCGTGGATCGCGTCGACGGCGCCGTCGACGTCGCGTAGCAGCAGGTGGCGGATGAAGCGCGGGATGTCGATGCGCACCGGGCAGCCCTCGATGCAGGTGGGCTTGATGCACTGGATGCAGCGCTCCGACTCGCGCAGCGCGGCGGCCCAGTCGTAGCCGAGGTTGACTTCGTCGAAGGTGGTCGCGCGCTCGGCCGCCTCGCGCTCGGGCATCGGCACCTGCGTGCGCTCGAGCGCCGAGTATTTCTTGTAGGTGCGCTTGCCCTGCTTGACCAGCAGCTCTTCCAGGCTGCACACGTGGTCGAGGTCGGCGTTGGCCTGCTGCTCCTGCGTCTTGAAGCGCTTCTGCCGCGCCAGCAGCTCCTTGAAGTCGATCTGGTGCGCGTCGAAATCGGGGCCGTCGACGCAGGCGAACTTGACCTCGCCGCCGACCGTGACGCGGCACGAGCCGCACATGCCGGTGCCGTCGACCATGATGGTGTTGAGCGACACCTTGGTCGGCACGCCGAACGGCCGCGTCGTCTCGGTGCACGCCTGCATCATCGGCATCGGGCCGATCGCGATCACCAGGTCGGGTTTCTCGCGCTCGAGCAGATCCTGCAGCGCGCCGGTCACGAAGCCGGGCCGCCCGGCGCTGCCGTCGTCGGTGCAGACGATCAGTTCGTCGGCGAACTGGCGCAGCTTGTCGTCCCAGAACACGAGGTCGGCGTTGCGGAAGCCCACGATGCAGGTGGTGCGGTTGCCGGCCTCGCGAAACGCGCGCAGCTGCGGAAACACCGGCGCCACGCCGAGCCCGCCGCCCACCAGCACGACGTGGCCGATCTTGTCGATGTGCTGCGGCAGCCCGAGCGGGCCGACGAAATCGGCGAACTCGTCGCCTTCGTCGAAGTTGTCGCGCATCTCGCGCGTCGTGCGGCCGAGCGCCTGCACGACCACCGTGACGGTGCCGCGCTCGCGGTCGTAGTCGGCCACGGTGAGCGGGATGCGCTCGCCGGCTTCGTCGAGGCGCAGCATCACGAAGTGGCCGGCCTCGGCGGCGCGCGCCACGTCGGGCGCGTCGATCTCCCACAGGAAGGTCTGCGGCGAGAACTGCTCGCGGCGCACGATCTGCGTCATGCTTGGTCTCCCTGGGCCAGATCGCGCACCAGCCGCTGCGCCGTCACCACGGCGACGAGGCGGCGGTGGTTCGACTGCGTCACCGTGCTGCGCATCGGCGACACCTGCTTGCTCACCAGCTTGCCCAGCGCCGCCAGCGTCGCGTCGTCGACCGGCTTGCCGAGCAGCGCGTCGGTGCCCTCGAGCGCGACCGGGTGCGAGTTGGTGCCGCTGATGCCCACCCGCAGCGCGGCCAGCACGCCGCCCTCGATGCGCAGCGCCACGCCGACGCCGGCCAGCGGAAAGTCCATCGCCGCGCGCGCGCGCGCCTTGCGGTAGCCGCTGGCCGATCCGCGTGCGGGCGCCGGCACGAGCGCCGCGACGACGAGTTCGCTCGAACTCAGCGTGAGGTGCGCGGCGCCGTCGTCGCGGTAGATCGACGCCAGGGGCCGGCGCGAAGTCGAACCTGCGCTGACGACCTCGACCTCGGCGCCGAGCGCGATCAGCGCCGGCGCGACGTCGCCCTCGTACGCGGCGTGGCAGCGCTTGCCCTGCGGCGCCACGTGGCAGATGGCGCCGCCGCGCTCGAGCAGATCCGGCTCCGCCGGGCTGCTCGAACCCCCTCGGGGGGCGGGCCGGGCCAGCGGCTCGGCCCTGGGGGGACGTTTCAGGCAGTAGCCGTTGGAGGCGCGCCACCACTCGCTCTGGTTGTAGAAGATGCAGCGCGTGTCCTGGCACAGGTTGCCGCCGAGCGTGGCCGCGCTGCGGTGCGCGGGGCCGGCCACCTGCGACGCCGCCTGCGCGAGCGCGGGCAGCGCGGCGGCGAGCGCAGCGTGGCGCGCCAGCGTGGCCAGCGTCACGCCGGCTCCGATTCGCCAGCCGCCGTCGGGCTGCGCCTCGATCGCGGCGAAGCCAGGCAGCGCGCCGAGGTCGACCAGCCGCTCGGCGTCGACCAGGCCGCGGCGCATGTTGGGCACGAGATCGGTGCCGCCGGCGATGGCGCGCGCGCCGCTGGCGGCCAGCAGCTTCGCGGCTTCGGCCAGCGTCGCCGGGCGCTGCAGTTCGAGTTCCTGGATCGGTCGCATCGGCTCACCCCTTGATCGTCTGCGCGGCCGTCCGCTCGACCGACTGCTTGGCCTTGCGCGCGGCGGCGAGCTTGTCTTCGCGCCGGCGCTGCTGGATCGCCTCGAGCAGGCGGTCGGGCGAGATCGGCAGCGCATGCAGGCGCAGGCCGAGCGCGTCGGCCACCGCCGCGGCCACCGCCGGCGGCACGCCGTGCAGGCCACCCTCGCTCGCCTCCTTGGCGCCGAACGGCCCCAGCGGGTCGATGCTCTCGACCAGCGTCACCTCGATCGGCGGCGAATCGGCGATCGTTGGGATGCGGTAGTCGAGGAAGTTGGGCCGCAGCGGCAGACCCTCGTGATACTGCGTCTCCTCCGACAGCGCCTGGCCCATGCCCATCCAGATCGCGCCTTGCACCTGGCCCTGCACCGCCAGCGGGTTGATCGCGCGGCCGCAGTCGTGCGCGATCCACACCTTGACGACACGCAGCTCGCCGGTGTCTTCGTCGATCTCGACCTCGACCACCTGCGCGGCATAGGAAAAGCCGGCGCTCGAACCGACCGCCGCGCCGCGGAACTTGCCGCCTTGCGTCTCGGGCGGCGTCGACCACGCGCCCTTGACGGTGAGCGTGCCGGTGTCCACGAGCGCGGCCTGCACGCACTGCGCGAAATCCATCTGGCGGTCGGTGCCGATGACGCCGCAACGCTCGCCCTGCCAGTCGATGTCGGCCGGCGACACCTCCAGCCGCTTGGCCGCCGCGTCGACCAGCACCTGCTTGAGCCCCTGCGCGGCGCGCAGCGCGGCGTTGCCGACCATGAACGACACGCGCGACGAGTACGAGCCGTTGTCCTTGGGAGTCAGCGCGCTGTCGGTGGCCACCACGCGGATGCGCCCCATCGGCAGCAGCATCACCTCGGCGACGATCTGCGTCAGCAGCGTCGAAGAGCCCTGGCCGATGTCGGAGGCGCCGGTCAGGATCGTGATGCCGCCGTCGAAGTCGAGCTTGAGGTTGATCACCGCGTGCGGCTCGCCGCTCCAGTGCACCGGCTTGGCCGAGCCCGAGACGTAGTGCGAGCACGCCATGCCGAGGCCGCGGCGGATCGGCCCGTTGCGCGGCAGCTTGCCGCGGCGGTCGCGCCAGCCGGAAGCGCGCTCGACCGCGTCGAGGCAAGCCGGGATGCCGTACGAGTTGACCTGCAGGTCGTTGAGCGTGCGGTACGGCGGCACGATCAGGTTGGCGCGCCGCACCGCGAACGGGTCGAGCTTCAACGCGCCGGCCATCTCGTCGAGCAGCGACTCGAACGCGAAGCGCACGTTGACCGCGCCGTGGCCGCGCATCGCGCCGCACGGCGGCAGGTTGGCGTACACCCGATAACCGCGGTAGCGCGACGCCCCGACCATGTACAGCGCATGCAGCAGCGCGCCGGCGTAGAGGATCGTCACCAGCCCGTAGCCGCCAGAGGCGCCGCCGCGCTGCACCACCTCGGCCTCCACCGCGGTGATCTCTCCGTTGCGTTTCAGCCCGATCTTCAGCCGTGTGTCGGT
>DASURM010000384.1:0-2020 GCA_036280035.1 Burkholderiaceae bacterium
CCGAGGCCGCGGCCGCGCTGCTGCGCGAATTCTTCGCGCAGCGTCGCGCGCAGTGGCGCGCCGAACGCGGCGCCGCGACGGCGCCGGACGACGACGCCGGGCCCGCCGGTGACGCGGTGCCGATTCCGACCGGCGAGGTGATCGAGTCGCCACCGCCGGCAGACGAGGCGCGATGAAGCAAGGCAGTGCGCACAGCCACGCTGCGAGCGGCGGCTCGTCGGTCATCGTCTTCGGCTCGGCAGGCGTCGAGTTGCGCACGAGTGCCTTGCAGCGGGCGCGCAAGCGCCTGCAGGCTCTGGGCTTCGACGTGCAGATCGATGCCAGCGTGAAGCTGCGCCACCAGCGCTTTGCGGGCAGCGACGAGCAGCGCCTGGCCACGCTGCACCGCGTGGCCGACAGCGGCGCGTCGATCGCGCTAGCCTGCCGCGGCGGCTACGGCATGACGCGTCTGCTCGACGCCATCGACTGGAAGCGCATTGCGCGCAGCGTGGCGCGCGGCACGCGCTGGGTCGGCTACAGCGACATGACGACGCTGCAGATGGGGCTGTTGGCGCACGCCGGCGCGTCGAGCTGGGCCGGGCCGATGGCGTGCGACGACTTCGGCCGCGCCGACGATGCCGGCGGCGTCGACGACGTCACGCGCGATTGCTTCGTCGAGGCGATGTCGGGCCAGTTGCACGCATTGGGCTACCGCACCGAGGCGGGCCACGACGGCCTGCACACCAAAGGGGTGCTGTGGGGCGGCAACCTGGCGATGTTGTGCTCGCTGCTCGGCACGCCGCACTTTCCGCGCGTGAAGGGCGGCATCCTGTTCGTCGAGGAAGTCAACGAGCATCCGTACCGCATCGAGCGCTGCCTGTTGCAGTTGCACCAGGCAGGCGTGCTCGGAGCGCAGAAGGCGCTGCTGTTCGGGGCGGCCACCGAGTACACGCCGTCGCCGCTCGACCGCGGCTATACGCTGAAGAGCGCCATCGCGCACCTGCGCGGCGTGTCGCGCACGCCCATCCTCACCGGGCTGCCGTTCGGCCACGTGCGCACGAAGATGAGCTTCCCGATCGGCTGCAAGGTCGAGCTGGCGGTGCAGGGGCGCGACGTGTTCTTCGCCTGGCGATGAGCCGACGTTTCGCGTTCTTCGCTGCAGCGGTCGCGTTGCTGCTCGCGGCGTGCAGCAACAACCCGTACCCCGAAGAGCTGATGACGAGCAACACGCTCGTCTACACCTTCGACGAGCGCTCGCCGCGTTATCTCGACCCGACCGCGTCTTACGCCAACCCCGAGTCGGCCTACACCTACCAGATCTACGAGCCGCCGTACGGCTACCACTACTTGAAGCGCCCGTACGAGCTGGTGCCGAAGTCGGCGGCGCAGGTGGTGGCGCCCGTGTACCTCGACGCCAATGGCCAGCGCCTGCCCGACGACGCGAGCGCCGACCGCATCGCCGAGAGCGTGTACGACATCCCGATCCGCCACGGCGTGATGTTCCAGCCGCACCCGGCCTTCGCCAAGGACGAGCAGGGGCGCTATCGCTACCACACCGACCATGCGTTGACCCAACAGGAGCTGGGCGACAAGCGCTCGCCGTGGGACTTCGAGCACCAGGGCACGCGCGAGCTGGTGGCCGACGACTTCGTCTACGCGATCAAGCGCCACGCCACCACGCGAATCGAGGCGCCGGTGTTCGCGGTGTTCGCCGAGTACGTGATCGGCCTCAAGGCCTACGGCGAGCTGATCAAGCGCGAGGATGCCAAGCTGCTCGCCGGCCTGCCCGAAGACTTGCAGGACAAGCCGTTCCTCGATTTCCGCCGCTGGCCGCTGGCCGGTGCCAGCGCGCTCGACCGCTACACGGTACGAATCCGGCTGAAGGGCAAGTACCCGCAGTGGCGCTACTGGATGGCGATGCCGTTCACCGCGCCGCTGCCGTGGGAGGCCGATGCGTTCTACGCGCAGCCGGGCATGGCGGCCGCGGGGCTGTCGCTCAACCAGTGGCCGGTGGGCACGGGCCCTTTCATGATGCGCATCT
>DASURM010000385.1:0-3373 GCA_036280035.1 Burkholderiaceae bacterium
TGGCCTGGAACGCCGATGCCACCCGCATGCCGGCGCGGATGCACTCGCAGTACCTGCGCCGGATGTTCCTGCGCAACGACCTTGCCGAAGGCCGCTACCTGGTCGACGGCCGGCCGATCGCGCTCGCCGCGCTGCGGCTGCCGCTGTTCATGGTGGGTACCGAGCGCGACCACGTCGCGCCGTGGCGCTCGGTGTTCCGGCTGCACCAGCTTTGCAACGCCGAGATCACCTTCGTGTTGGCCAGCGGTGGGCACAACGTGGGCGTTGTCTGCCCGCCGGGGCCCAGCGGCCGCAGTTACCGGATGCTGGCGCGGCCGAGCGGTGCGCCGGGGTCGACGGCCGAGCAATGGCTGTCGGCTGCGCCGTCCGCCGAGGGTTCATGGTGGCCGGCCTGGCAAGGCTGGTTGCGCGACCACAGCGGTGCGCTGGTGACGCCGCCTTCGCCGGCTCCTAAGCTCGGTGCCGCTCCCGGACAGTACGTGATGCGGCGCTGAGCGGGCCGCGGCGCAGGGCTAGTGCCGCGCCTTTCCAACTCACGACACTACGGCCCCGGCGTTTCCTGCAGCCCCTGCTCGATCCCGTAGCGGATCAGCGCCGCGGTCGAGGCGAGCCCCAGCTTGTCCTGGATCCGGCGCTTGTGGCTGCTGACGGTCTTGATCGACAGGTGCAGCGCCTCGGCGATGTCGGACACGCGCTGGCCGGCGACCAGCCGCCGCAGCACGTCGAGCTCGCGGTCCGACAGCTGGTCGTGGCGCGGTGAAGGCTGCGAACCCCTGAATTGCTGCACGACGTATTCGGCCAGGCTGGGGGTGACGTAGACCCCGCCCTCGGCGACGCGGTCGACCGCCTGCACCAGCTCGGAGGCAGCACGGTCCTTGGTGACATAGCCGAGCGCGCCGGCCTGGAAGGCGCGCAACGCGTACTGCTCCTCGGCGTGCATCGACAGCACCAGCACGCGCACCTGCGGAAACTCCGCGCGCACGCGCCGGATCAACTCGAGCCCCGAAATGCCGGGCATCGACAGATCGGCGATCAGCACGTCGACCGGATGGCGGCGCAGCCACTCGATCGCCTGAAGACCACTCGACGCCTCGCCGACGGTCCAGCCAGGATTGGCGCCGCCGAGCACGCGCACCAGGCCTTCGCGCACGACCGTGTGGTCGTCGACGATCAGGATCGTGCGGCGCGACGCCTCCATTGCGGCATTTTGAGCGCCCGCTTCGCGGTGCTCAATTGCTCCAGCTCAAGGGCCGGGCGGCATCCCCGGAAGCCGCGGGCCCGGCGCGCGTTCGGATTATTCCGATGGCGTGTCGCGGCAACCTCCGACAGCGCGTCGTCCCGGTGGCCGATTGCGGCGCGGCGGCCGCAGCGCAATCCTCTTTCGCATCACGGCTGGATGCGGGAGCAAACCATGAACGGCGTCGTCGAATCGGTCGTGCCTCGTGCAGCGCACTGGCACCCGGCTCAGCATGTCGCCGCCTGGCGCGAGCAGGGCGAGACCTTGCAGCCCGCCGCGGGTCCGCAGCCGGCCGCCAGGATGCCGCTGGCCTCGCTGGTCGAACTGCTGGGCGGCCAGCCCGATGCGGCCTCGGAGTCGATGCCCGACCTCCTGTCCGTGCACCGCCTGCCGCGCGGCACCACATTGACCCACGAAGGCGGGCGCGCGGCGTTCGTCTACGTGGTGCAGGCAGGCAGCCTGAAGTACTTCCGGTCGTCGGAGGACGGCTACGAGAACGTGATCGGCTTTGCCTGGAAGCGCGACGTGATCGGCCTCGAGGCGCTCGGCACCGGCTGCTACGCCTTCTCGGCGGTGGCGCTGGAGGACAGCCGTGCCGTGATGCTGCCGCTGCGCGAGTTGGCCGAGCTGCGCCGCCGCGTGCCGGCGCTCGACGCGGCGCTGCACAAACGGGTCGCGTACCAGTTGGTTCACGCCGGCGAGCTGGCCGAAGTGATGGCGGCGCTGTCGGCCGACACGCGGCTGGCGCGCTTCGTGCTGCAGCTTTCGGTGCGCATGGCCGAGCGCGGGTTGTCGCCGCGGCGGATCCTGCTGCGCATGACCCGGCGCGACATCGCCAAGTATCTCGGGCTGGCGCACGAGACGATCAGCCGCTCGTTCGGCGTGCTGGTGCGGCGCGGCTGCGTGCACGTGACGCAGCGCGAGGTCGAGATCGTCGACCTCGACGCGCTGAAGCAGCTCGCTCGCAGCACGCGCGCCTTCGGCGACGAAGCCGCCGCGGCTGCGCCGCCGCACTGGGCCAGGGCTGCATGACGGCGGCGGCCGCCCTCAGTCCGTCGACGCCGATGCGCGAGCGCACCGTGAGCCGAGTCAACGTGCTGCGCGACCATACTTCTAGAGTGCCGGAGCTGCCCGCTCCGGCGTTCCGAATGGGTCTCTCTGCAACTCAGTTGTTCCGCCTGCAGATCGGCGGCGATCGCATCGCGGCCGAACTGGCGATCCCTGCAGGGGCCAAGGGGGTGGTGGTGATCGCCTCTGGCGATGGGCGGGCATCGCAGCGGTTCGTGCTCGCGGTGATGCATCGGCATGGCCTGGCGACGCTGCGCTTCGTGCATCGGGCCGATGCGCCCGATCGCAAGCACGCCGACGCGGCGCCCGATCGGCTGCTCGAGGCTCTGGAGTGGCTGCAGCGGCACGAGCGCTGGGAGCGCATGGGGCTGCTGACGGGCGGCACCGAAGCGCGTGAGGCGCTGCAGGCGGTGGCGCTGCGGCCGGCGTGCGCCAGCGCCATCGTGATCGGCGCGGCCGACATCGACCCGGCCGCCGTGCGGCCGCTGCGCTTGCGCGCGCCGACGCTGCTGATCGTGGGTGGGCGCGACGAAGAGCTGCTGCCGCGCAATCGCGAGCTGCTGCGCCAGCTACAGGGCGAGAAGCGGCTGGAGCTGGTGCCCGGCGCGGGCCGCCGGTTCGAGGAACCCGGGGCGCTCGATGCCATGGCCCAGATGGCCGCGCGCTGGTTCGTCGACCATACCGACGGCGCGGCGGCAGCCTGAGCCGCTTGAGCGATCGCAAGGCGGGGCCGCGGCGCACTGGCCACAATGCGCCGTGGGCGATCGACCGGAGGATGCCGACGATGTGGCGATCGAGGATCGGGCGCAGGGCGATCGACGCGTCGGCGTCGCGGCGCGGCTGACGGCTGCTCCCTAGGGCCTGTTCACACTACGGACGCCAGATGCGTTGCCACCAGAATGCCCGCGAGCAAGGAGCAAACCGCAGCCGGGTTGAACACCCGGCGAGGATTTGCAACGACGCGCGCGGGCATTCTGGTGGCAACCCGTTCGGGAGCGGGCCTGGCAAGCCGCAGGGCGTCGTTGAACTCCTTGCCCGGGCGTCCAGCCCGGGCTGCGTCGTCCGCCT
>DASURM010000386.1:0-5128 GCA_036280035.1 Burkholderiaceae bacterium
CAGCAACTCGCGCGCGACGTCGCGCCGGCGTGCGCCCGCACGATCGACGGCCGCTATCCGTTCACGCGCCAGGCCACGCAGGAAGTGCCGCGCGAGGAGTTCGTTCGCACCTTCGGCGGCGGCGGCCTGATCGACGCCTTCTTCCAGCGCCACCTCGCCGGCTGGGTCGACACGTCGACGCGGCCCTGGGGCGTGCGCGCGGCGCCGCAGGTGAAATGGGGCGACTCGCTGGTGCCGTTCCAGCGCGCGCAGGCGATCCGCTCGGCGTTCTTCGACGACGGCGGTCGCGCCTTCGGCGTGCGCATCGACCTGCGGCTGCTTCAGCTCGACCCCGGCCTCGGCCAGCTGACGATCGATGTCGACGGCAAGACGGTGCGCTTGGCGCGCGATGCGCGCGGCGTGCAGAGCCTGCGCTGGCCGGGCCCGGGCGGCGCGGGCCGCATCCAGCTTGCCGCCAGCGCGCCGGGCGGCGCGGCGGGCGCGCGCTTCACGTTCGAAGGGCCGTGGTCGTTGCTACGGCTGTTCGAGCGGGTTCGGATCGAGCCGGGCGGCAGCGCGAACCGCGCCGTGCTGGTGTTCGACGTCGAGGGCCGGCGCGCGCGCGTCGAGGCGAGCAGCCCGCAGGGGCCGCTGGCGATCACCTTGCCCGAGCTGGAGCAGTTCCGGTGCCCGCACCGCTTCTGAAGCACCCCCAGGAAATGACTTCGTCATTCCCGCACCCAGGGGTCAAGCAAAGTGGCAGAGCCACATTTGCTTGAGAACCCGGACGGCGGCGCCGGCTGGTTCGGCAAGATGCCGGCCCACGGCGACTTCGTCTCGCGCCGGCTACCCGCCGATTGGGTCGCCGCGTGGGACGACTGGCTGCAGCAACAGCTGCCGCGCTCGCGCGCGGCGCACGGCGACGACGCCTGGCTGGCGCTGTACCTGGTGGCGCCGGTGCGGCGCTTCTGGCTCGCGCCCGGGCTGCTGGCGCCGGCGGCATGGCTCGGCGTGCTGATGCCCAGCGTCGACAGCGTCGGGCGGCACTTTCCGTTCACGCTGGCGGTCGCGCTGCCGCCGCCGAGCGACGCACTGGCCGATGCGCTGGCGGGCGACGTTTGGTTCGCGGCCGCCGATGCGCTGGCGCGCCAGGCGCTCGACCCGGCGTTCGACGTGTCGGCGCTCGAACGGGCCGTGTCCGCGCTGCCGCTTCTCCCGGGTGCGCGCCGCGTCGAGCCGCGCGCCGGGCTCGCGCAACGGCTCGCCCAAGCGTGCCCGGGCGCGCGCAGCGTGTGGTGGTGCGAAGGTGCTGCCGACGTCGCCGACTTCGTGCTCGCGCCGGCAATGCCCGCAGGCGCGGCGTTCGACGCGCTGCTGCACAACCCACCGGCCAGTGCCTGAATCGGCCCGGCCGCGGTGACGCGACTACGATGCGGGTGATGCGCGGCATGAGGTGGACCACAAGCTCGCGCCCGACGGGCCCGACGGCCGCGCGTTGGCTGGTCGCACTGGCGTCGCTGCTGTTCGGCTTGCTCGCCATCGGCGAGGCCGCGGCGCAGCGGCGCGGCGCGTCGCTGACCGAGGATCGCGTCGCGCTGGTGATCGGCAACGCCGCCTACAAGCCCGAGGCGCTCGACAACCCGGTCAACGACGCACGCCTGATCGGGCGCACGCTCGACAAGGCAGGCTTCAAGGTCACGCTGCGCGAGAACCTCGACCGCGCCTCGATGTTCGACGCGCTGCGCCAATTCGGCGCGCGCCTCAACGAGAACACGGTCGCGGTGCTGTACTACGCCGGCCACGCGGTGCAGCTGCGCGACCAGAACTTCATGATCCCGGTGGACGCGGAGATTCGCAGCGAGGACGAGATCCCGGTGCAGGGGATGGATCTGACCTACATCCTGGCGCAGATGTCGCGCGCCAAGAGCCGGGTCAACATCGTGATCCTCGATGCCTGCCGCGACAACCCGTTCGCCAAGCGCTCGACCGGCGCCGCGTTGCGCGGCCTGGCGCAGATGGACGCGCCGATCGGCACGCTGCTGGCGTACGCCACCGCGCCGGGCAAACAGGCGCCCGACGGCATCGGCAAGACGGGCCACAGCATCTACACCGCCGAGCTGGCGCAGCACCTGCTGACCCCGGGGCTGCCGGTGGAGATCATGTTCAAGCGCGTGCGCGAGGCGGTGGTGCGCGAGTCGCGCCAGCACCAGGTGCCGTGGGAGCACTCGTCGCTGCTCGGCGAGTTCGCGTTCGTGCCCGGCATCAACGCCAGCAGCGACGTTGCCGAGGCGCCCGACGACAACGCCGAGGCCGCGTTGTGGGCGAGCGTCGACGGCAGCGCGCGCGCCGACGACTATCGCTCCTATCTGCGCCAGTACCCGAAAGGACGCTTCGCCGAGCAGGCGCGCGTGCGCGTGGCCGCGCTGTCGCCGCAAGTGACCGGCACACCCACCCAGTTGATGCCCAAGGTCGGCGACACCTGGCGCTACCGCGTGACCGACCGCTTCCGCTTCGGCGACCTGTTCGTCACCGCGCGAGTCGAGGCGGTCACCGACGAGGGCATCGCCGAGACCTGGACCACCACGGCCGACGCCAAGGTGCGCATGACGCTGGTGCCGCTGAAGCCGGCGTTCAACCCGTTGCCCGACTGGAACGCCGCACCGCCGGAGTTCGCGCCCTACCTGCAGGCCGCCGAAGCGGCACGCGGTGCCACCGACACCATCGGCGTGCAGCGGCGCGCGATCGACGCGGTGCCGATGACGCTGAAGCCGGCCTGGGAGGGCGAGGAAGACGTGGTGGTCGCGGCCGGGCGCTTCCGCGCGCACAAGCTCGTGCTGCGCGGTCAGGGCCGCAGCGCGCGCGCCGCGCTGGCGGCCGAGTACGTGGTGTGGTATGCGCCGGGCGTGCGACGCATCGTCAAGTACCAGGTGTCGGCCACCGCGGGGCAGCACGTGCGCGAGTCGACGACCTTCGAACTCACCGAGTACAAGTTGCAGTAGCGGCCGATCTGCCGGCGTTGGCTGCCCCGGCCGCCGGGCCGGCCGCGAAGGCGGGCGCGAACGCACTCAGCAGCAGCAACGCGGCGCTCAGCGACCACAGCAGCGTCGGCAGCCGGGTCGGCGTGGTGCAGGCGGTGGGCGCGTACACGCCGGAACCCTCAGTGAACCCCGCCGGCCTGGGCCGCGCGGGCAAGCCAATCGTCGTCCCCCGCGCGCACCGGCTGACCCATCACCAGCAGGCCGGCGCAGGCCATCAGCAGCGCGGTCAGCCACAGCAGCTTGTCGCGGTTCATCGTCTTCTCCTCGCCCCGCGGGCAGGCCGGGCGTTGCGACATCGGTTGCGGCGGGCGCGACGGCGGTTCAAGCCGAACGCGGGCGGCAATCAGCGGGTCGCTGGCGACGATGCGACAGGCGCCGGGTCCACCGCGGCCGCTGCCACGCGGTCGGCAGGCGTCGGGTCAGCGGATGCAGGCGGCTTCGCCGGCAGGCACATCGCGAGCACGAAGGGCAGCGGCGTCAGCCATACCAACGGCGATACGGACGACGCGGTCCTCGAATCCAAACTCATGATCGGCTCCCGGACGCAGCGCGGAAAGCCGGCTCGGGGTCGATGCCGGATCGCGGCGTTGCGGCAGTGGGTTGCCGGGCCGCGCGCGGCGGTTCAAGCCACCGCGCGCTGTGCGGGGCCTACGAGTGCGCGGGCAATGCGCTGCGCAGCGCCGCGGTGGCGCGCAGCGCGCCGACCTCGATGCCGTTCCAGTTCTTCAGCGTCACGTCGCTCAGGCCGCGCATGAAGGTGCGCTCGTCGTCGCTCAATCGCACCAGGGCCTCGATCGCCGCGGCCATCACCACCTCGGCGGCGCGCGCGGTGTTGCCGTCGTCGATCTTGATCGCCACCCCCAGCCCATGCTCGGGTAGCGCGGCGCAGAACACGCCTTCGGCCCCGACCTTGCAGAACACGCGCTCGCCCAGCCGTTGCATCACCTGGGTGTCGAAGCGGCCGCTGCCGGCGACGAAGAAAGGCGCCTTGGCCACCGCCGCGCGCAGCCGCGCGGCCGCGCGCGCCCGCTCGGGGCTGAGCCCGACGCCAGTGGCCACGCGCGCGAACGCCAGCGCCAAGGCGTTCAGCGCGATGCCGTAGGTCGGGATCGAGCAGCCGTCGGTGCCCATCGGGGCGCGTGCCAGATCGCAGCCGGTGGCGGCCTGCAGCGCCGCGCTCACCTCGCGCATCACCGGATGGTCGGGGCGCACGTAGCCGCGAACGAACTCGCGTGCGTCGCGCCCCTGGGCGCGCGCCATCAGGCAGCCGACGCACAGGAAACCGGCGTGCTTGCCCGAGCAGTTGTTGTGTAGCGCGCCGAGCGCCCCGCCGCTGGCGGCCCATTCGCGCTGCGCCACCTCGTGGCTCGGCCACTGCACGCCGCACTCGAGCGCACTGTCGTCGAGCCCGGCCTTGGCCAGCACGCCGGCGGCGGTGGCGACGTGGCGCGCCTGGCCGTTGTGCGATGCGCAGGCCAGCGCAAGCTCCTCGTCGGTGAGTGCAAACGCATCGGCCGCACCGCTGGTGACCAGCGGCAGCGCCTGCAGCACCTTGACCGCCGAGCGCGCGAACACCGGCCGCGCGGTGTCGCCGATCGTGCACACCGCCGCGCCGCTGGCGTCGACCACCGCCAGCGCGCCGCGGTGCGCCGATTCGACGATGCCGCCGCGCGTGGCTTCGACCAGGATGGGATTCATGCGCGCACTGTAGCGCGGCCGCTGTCGCGCCGACGACAGCGCTGCGGCGCCGCCGTGCGTACCGTCGTCGGCATCCGATTCACAGGGAGCGGCGATGGAACCTGCGACCGACGTCCTGTCGAAGCTGCGCGCGATCAACGGCAGCGCGGCATTCAACCGCTGGTGCGGTTTCGAGGTGCAACACGCAGCACCGGGCGAAGTGGAACTCGCGATGCCGTGGAAGCCCGAGGCCGGGCAGTACGCCGGCTTCCTTCACGCCGGAGTGGTCGCCGCGCTGATCGACACCGCGTGCGGGTTTGCGGCGGCCACACAGCTCGGCGCGCGCGTGCTGGCGTCGCACTTCGCGGTGAACTGCATCCGGCCGGCGGTAGGCGAACGCTTCGTCGCCAAGGCGCGCGTGGTCCGTGCCGGCA
>DASURM010000387.1:0-9962 GCA_036280035.1 Burkholderiaceae bacterium
GCCTGCGGCGCCAGCATCTCCGAGATGAACTGCCTGCGCCGCCACCTGTCGTCGATCAAGGGCGGGCGGCTGGCGGTCGCCTGTCATCCGGCGCGCGTGCTGACCCTGCTGATCTCCGACGTCCCCGGCGATTCACCGATCGACATCGCCTCCGGCCCCACCGCAGCGGACCCCACGACGTGCGCCGATGCGCTGGCCATCGTCGAGCGCTACCGCATCGGCGTGCCGCCCGCGGTGCGCTCGCTGCTCGAAAGCGGCGGCGGCGAGAGCATCAAGCCGGGCGATCCGCGGCTCGCGGGGCACGTGATGCAGACCATCGCCACGCCGCAGCGGGCCCTCGAGGCGGCCGCAGAGGTTGCGCACCGAGCGGGATATGCGGCGCACATCCTCGGCGACAGCCTCGAAGGCGAGGCGCGCGACATCGGCAAGGTGATGGCCGGCATCGTGCGCCAGGTCGCCTTGCGTGGCGAGCCGTTCAGGCCGCCGTGCGTGCTGCTATCCGGCGGCGAAGCCACGGTCACCCTTCGAGGCCGCGGCCGCGGCGGCCGCAACGTGGAGTTCCTGCTCGCGCTCGCGGTCGCGCTCGATGGCCTGGCCGGCGTTCACGCGATCGCCGGCGACACCGACGGCGTCGACGGCGTCGAGGAGATCGCCGGCGCCTGTCTGGCGCCCGACACCCTCGCGCGCGCCTGGGCGAGCGGCATCAACCCGCGCGCGGGCCTCGACGACAACGATGGTCACGGCTTCTTCCAGGCGCTGGGCGACTCGGTGATCACCGGCCCCACGCTGACCAACGTCAACGATTTCCGCGCCATCGTCATCGACGCGCCTGCGATGCCAGCCTCGTAGGCGCCGCGTCGCCGCGGCGCCCGGGCACCTAGTGGGCCACGCGATGCTCGACCAAGTCCTTCACCACCAGCGGGTCGGCAAGCGTCGAGACGTCGCCGAGCGTCTCGTAGTCGCCCTCGGCGATCTTGCGCAGGATGCGGCGCATGATCTTGCCCGATCGCGTCTTCGGCAGGAACGGCGCCCACTGGATCATGTCGGGGCTGGCGATCGGGCCGATCTCCTTGCGCACGTACGCCACCAGTTCGCGCCGCAATTGCTCGGTCGGTTCGATGCCGGCCTTCAGCGTCACGTACGCGTAGATGCCCTGGCCCTTCAGGTCGTGCGGATAGCCGACCACCGCGGCCTCGGCGACCTTGGGGTTGGCCACCAGCGCGCTCTCCACCTCGGCCGTGCCGAGGCGGTGGCCAGAGACGTTGATCACGTCGTCGACGCGGCCGGTGATCCAGTAGTCGCCGTCGGCGTCGCGCTGGCAGCCGTCGCCGGTGAAGTACATGCCCTCGAAGCGGCTGAAGTACTGCTGCCGCATGCGCTGCGGATCGCCGTAGACGGCGCGCATCTGCCCCGGCCACGAGTCGAGCATGCACAGGTTGCCGCTGCCGGCGCCTTCGATGATCTTGCCCTCGTCGTCGACCAGCGCCGGGCGCACGCCGAAGAACGGCTTGGTCGCCGAACCCGGCTTCAGCGCGATCGCACCGGGCAGGGCCGAGATCATGATGCCGCCCGTCTCGGTCTGCCACCAGGTGTCGACGATCGGGCAACGCGTCTCGCCGACGACGTTGTAGTACCACAGCCAGGCTTCCGGATTGATCGGCTCGCCCACGCTGCCGAGCAGCTTGAGCGAGCGGCGCGAGGTCTTCCTGACCGGCGTCTCGCCCTCGCGCATCAGCGCGCGGATCGCCGTCGGCGCGGTGTAGATGGTGTTGACCTTCAGCGCATCGCACACCTGCCAGAAGCGAGAGGCGTCGGGGTAGTTGGGTGCGCCCTCGAACATCACGGTGGTCGCGCCGTTGGCCAGCGGCCCGTAGACGATGTAGCTGTGCCCGGTGACCCAGCCGACGTCGGCGGTGCACCAGTAGATGTCGCCGTCGTGGTAGTCGAACACGTACTGGTGCGTCATCGCCGTGTACACCAGATAGCCGCCGATGGTGTGCAGCGCACCCTTGGGCTTGCCGGTCGAGCCCGACGTGTACAGGATGAACAGCGGATCCTCGGCGCCCATCTCCTCGGGCTTGCAGACGTCCGACGCCTTGGCGACGAGTTCGTCGTACCAGAGGTCGCGGCCGTTCTTCCACGGGATCTCGCGCCCGGTGCGGCGCACGACGATGCAATGCCGCACGCCGGCACACTTGGCCATCGCCTCGTCGGCGCTGGTCTTCAGCGGCACGTGGCGGCCGCCGCGCATCCCCTCGTCGGCGGTGATCAGGATCTCGGAGGTGCAGTCGACGATTCGGCTGGCCAGTGCCTCGGCCGAGAAGCCGCCGAACACCACCGAGTGGATCGCGCCGATGCGCGCGCACGCCAGCATCGCGACCGCGGCCTCGGGGATCATCGGCAGGTAGATCGTCACCCGGTCGCCGCGCTTGACGCCGAGCCCCTTGAGCGCGTTGGCGAACTTCGACACCTCGGTCTGCAGCTCGCGATACGTGATGCGCCGCTGCAGCGCGGGGTCGTCGCCCTGCCACAGGATCGCCACCTGGGCGCCGCGCCGAGCGACATGCCGGTCGACGCAGTTGGCGCACGCGTTCAGCGTGCCGTCGTCGTACCAGCGCACGTGCAGATCGCTGCTGGCGAAGGAGGTGTCCTTGACCCGCGTGTACGGCTTGATCCAGTCGAGCCGCTTGCCTTGCTCGCCCCAGAAGCCTTCGGGGTCGTCGATCGACCGGCGGTAC
This sequence comes from Burkholderiaceae bacterium, assembly GCA_036280035.1. Lineage (GTDB taxonomy): Bacteria > Pseudomonadota > Gammaproteobacteria > Burkholderiales > Burkholderiaceae_C > JAEUPI01. Next base: position 2,739 of record DASURM010000387.1, read on the forward strand.
ATCTGCTGGTAGCGCGCGGAGTCGATCCACGCGTTGGCGGCCCATGCGGATGGAACTGGAAATACTTGATGCTGAGACATACCAATCTCCTGCTGCCTGAGTCGTTCCTACGCATGTGCATGCGGATGCGTCGGCAGCACGACGTGCCCGTAGGTGTCGTTGATCAGTTCCGCCGCCGAGGCGTAGAACGCCAGCAGCGCGGTGATCAGGCCGGTGTAGCCGCCGATGCGCGTGATCAGCATCACGTGCGACCACTCGCCGATCGCCAGCAGCAGATACGTGATCCACAGCGCCAGCAGCACGAGCTGCAGGGCACGGTTGGTGTGCAGTGAACCGATCCACATGTAGAAGGTGAACACGCCCCACACGAACAGATACCAGCCGAGGAAGCCCTCGGGCACCTTGGCGGCGAAGAACGTGATGAAGAGGGCGAACGACCACCAGAACGCACCGTACGAGACGAACGCGGTGGTGCCGAAGGTGTTGCCGCGCGGGAATTCGAGCACGCCGGCGATGATCTGCGCGGTGCCGCCGAAAGCGAAGGCCAGGGCGAGCACGTCGCCCATGCCGGCGGCGCTGAACCAGCCGGCATTGATCATGCTGAGCATCCACGTCGTGAATGCGAATCCGGCCAGCCCCAGGGGTGCCGGGTTGGAGAGCTTTCTGTCCATTACTGCCTCCACACGCCTAGCCCCCGCGCTTGCCGCGCGCCTGGCGGGCGGCCGCTGTCGCGCCAGCGTTGCGGGGACATCGAACGCCGGGCGCATTCAATCTAACGGCGCACGCGCCGCGGCGATGTCGGCATTGCCTGACAGATGGGGTAGGCAGTCCTTGACGCTTGTCCGAGGCGTCGAGAGCGCCTCCCGGGCGGCGCAAACGCCGCAGCGCCGGATCTACTCGAGCGGCGTCAACCCGTGCTGGACCGCGAAGCGCACCAGCGCGGCGAAGTCGGGCACGCCGAGCTTGACCATCATCCGGCTGCGATACGTTTCGACCGTCTTCGGCGACAGGCACAACAGCTTCGCGGCATCGGCAGTGGAGCGGCCCTCGGCGATCAGCTGCAGGATCTGCCGTTCGCGCCGACTCAGGCTGTCGAGCGGGCTGGTGGCGCGGCGCTCGCGGATGTAGTCGTCGATCACCGTCTCGGCGATCTTCTGGCTGAGGTAGCGCCGCCCCACGCGCACGGTGCGTACCGCGGCGACGACCTCGGGCCCCGCCGATTCCTTCAGCAGATAGCCCGCGGCGCCGGCCTGCAGCGCGCGATAGATGTGCTCGGCCGTCGAATGCATCGACAGGATCAGCACCTGCACCGACGGGCACGCCTCGTGGATCGAGAGCGTGGCCTCGACGCCGTTGAGTTCCGGCATCGCCACGTCCATGATCACCACGTCGGGCGCGAGCTGGCGCGCCAGGCGCACCGCCTCGTTGCCGTTGGCGGCGCCGCCGACGACCTCGATGTCGCCCTCGGCTTCCAGCAGGAAACGCAGGCCGTCGCGCACGACCGAATGGTCGTCGGCGATCACCACCTTGATCACGGCTACAGCCTCATCTCGATCACCACGCGCGTGCCCTGTCCCGGCGCCGATTCGACGTGCAGCTCGCCGCCGTCGGCGTCGGCGCGTTCGCGCATGATCATCAGGCCCCAGCCGTGGCTGTTGTTCGGGCACCGCAGCCGCGCCGGATCGAAACCGCGGCCGTCGTCGACCACCGACAGGAAGAAGCGGCCCTCGCGAGTCTCGAGCAGCACGCGAGCCTCGCGCGCCGCGGCGTGCTTGGCGACATTGGTCAACGACTCCTGCGCGATGCGGAACAGCGTGGCCTCCACCGTCGAGGCGAGCCGTGGCCGCGGGTCCTGCCCGGAGACGCGAACCGCCACGCCGGTGCGGACGCTGAACTGCTCGGCGTACCAGCGCAGCGCCGCCGCGAGACCGTAGTCGTCGAGCACCGCCGGCCGCAGGTCGGCGATCACGCGCCGGGTGTTGTCGACCGTTGCCTCGACGAGCTTCAGCGAATCCTCCAGCCGCGAACTGATCACCGCATCGGGCGCCGGCGCGAGCCGACCCTTGATGATGTTCAGGTTGATGTTCAGCGCCGTCAGCGTCTGGCCCATGCTGTCGTGCAACTCATGGGCGATGCGCCGCCGCTCGGCCTCCTGCGCCTCGACCGCGCGTTGCGACATCGCCTTCAGCCGCCGCGCGTAGCCGCGCGCCTCCTCTTCGGCGTGGCGGCGCCGCGAGATGTCGAACACGCTCGCGCGGCTGCGCAGGAACTGGCCGCGGCCGTCGGTGACCGCGGTGGCGCTCAGCAGGATCGGAAACGCCGAGCCGTCGCGGCGTCGCATCTCGATCTGCAGGTCGCGCACGCGCGCGCCGCGCTTCAACGCCTCGAAGGCCGATTCGAACTCCGCGCGTGACTGGGGAGGCAGCAGATCGGTCAGGCACATGCGGCGGACGACCTCCTCGCGCTGGTAGCCGAGCCATCGCAGTTCCGTGTCGTTGATCTGGAGCACCACGCCGTCGGGGTCGGTCGAGTGATAGCCGCAGGGCGCGTTCTGGTACAGGTCGTTCATTTCGTCGGCCAGATTGCGCAGCGTCAGATGCGCCTGGCGCGCGTCGGTCACGTCGAGCAGTGCGACGCGGTAGCGCAGCGCCGGGGGCACGCGATCCTGCACCTGCGCCTGCACGTGCGCGCGCACGTGGCGCTGCCGCCCGTCGCGGCCGCTCAACGCCAGCGCCACGTCGGCCGTGGTGCGCGCGCGGCGGCAGTGCGCCAGCGCATCGAGCAGGGCGCCGACGCTGGGCTCGGCGACGTAAGCGCGCAGCGATGCGCCGCGCAGCCGGTCGCCCGGCGCGCCCAGCAGGCGCGCTGCGGCGGGATTGGCTTCGCCGATGCGGTCCTCGTCGTCCAGCACCAGAACACCCCACGGCAGGAAGGCGCACAGGCTTTCGTAGCGATCGGCGCCGTCGTCCGCTACCGCGGGGGGGATGGATTGCGCATGCATGGGCTGGCACGCGCGCGACGCGTACCGGCGCCGCGCGCCGGCGTTCCGGAGCGCCGGCGCTTGGACCGCGAATCGACGCATGGGTTCGATCGGTCACGAGGATTTCGAGGGTCGCTACTTCACGGCGCCGCCGGTCATGCCGGCGACGAAGCGGTCGACGAACAGGTTGTAGAGCACCGCGATCGGCAGGCTGACGATCAGGCATGCGCCCATCAGCGCGCCCCAGAAGTAGACGTCGCCGCGCACCAGGAAGGTCGGCACGCCGACGCTGACGGTGTAGTTCGACGACGTGGTGATGAAGGTCAGGCCGTAGACGAACTCCTGCATCACCAGGGTCAGCGTGAAGATGACGACCGTCAGCATGCCGGCAGAGGCCAGCGGCAGCGCCACCTTGACGAAGGCGCCGAAGCGGGTGAGGCCGTCGATCATCGCCGCATCTTCGAGCTCGCGCGGTAGGCCGCGGAAAAACCCCATCATCAGCCAGGCGCAGAACGGCACCGTGAAGCTCGGGTACACCAGCACCAGCGACCACAGCGAATCCTGCAGCCCGAGGTCGGCGATGATGCGCGAGAACGGAATGAACAGGATCGTCGGCGGAATCAGGTAGGTGAGGAAGATCGCCATCCCCAGCACGCGGCCGCGCCGCCCCGACAGCCGTGCCAGCGCGTAGCCCGCCGGCACCGCCAGCAGCAGCGTGATCGCGACCACCGCCGCGCCGACCGCGATGGTGTTGACGATCCAGCGGCCGAATTCCGTGTCGAAGAACAGCACGCGCAGGTGCGCGAGCGTCGGCGGCAGGTTGAACCACAGCGGATTGTTGGCGACGTTCAGCAGGTCGGGCGTCTGCTTGAACGCGGTGATCGCCATCCAGTAGAAGGGAAACGCGAGGAACACCGTGAACGCCGCCAGCAGCACGGCGTGGCCGGTGCGGACCAGCGCGCGGTGCAGCGTCCAGTTCATCGCGCGCTCCTTCTCAGCCGACGTCGGCGCGGTGCGCCGCGACGAGGAAGAACACCGCCACCGCCGCCAGCACCGGGAACAGGAACAGCGCGATCGCCTACCCGGTGGCCAGGTCGCCGCCCTGCACGCCGGTGAAGAACGCGTAGCTCGCCAGCACCTGGGTGGTGTCGTACGGCCCGCCGCGGGTCAGCACGTAGATCACGATCATGTCGGTGAAGGTGAACACGATGCCGAACAGCAGCGCGACCAACATCACCGGCGCCACCAGCGGAATCTGGATCTGGAACAGGTGGCGCATGAAGCTCGCGCCGTCCATCTGCGCGGCGTCGTGGATGTCCTGCGGGATTGCGGTCATGCCCGCGAGGATGATCACCGCCGCCAGCGGCAGCAGCCTCCAGACGTCGACCAGCACCACCGAGACCATCGCCAGCTCGGGCTGGCCGAGCCACACCGGCGTGGTGGTCGGATCGATCAGGTGCAACGCGTGCAGCGTCCAGGTGATGATGCTGTAGATCGGGTCGAAGATCCACAGCCAGCCGATCGCGCCGAGCGAGATCGGCGCCACCCAGGGCAGCAGGATCAGCAGGCGCACCAGCCAGCGGCCGCGGAAATCCTTGGCCAGCGCCATCGCCAGGATCTTGCCGAGCACGACCACCAGCACCTGCGACACCAGCGTGAAGCCCACGGCGTTGCGCAGCGACGTCCAGAACGTCGGGTCGCCCATGATCAACTCGTAGTTGTGCAGGCCGACGAAGTGCAGCGTGGTGCTGCCGACGGTCGCGTCGCTGAAGCTGTAGTACACGCCGAGCGCGAACGGCATGCCGACCAGCGCGACGATGTAGACGATCGTCGGCGCGAGCAGCACCACGCCGAGCCTGCGCTCGTCGTCGCGCCAGCGCGTCGTGCGCGCGGGCGTGTCGGCGAGCGGCGCGACCGCGGCCTGGCTCATACGGGCGCCTTCATGAGGGTGCCTCGAGCCGGCGGCCGTCGGCGAGCGCGAAGCGCTTCAGGTCGCGCGCTCGCGCCGCGAACTCGTGCCGCTCACCGGTCGCCGTGGCGAACGGCAGCAGCGACGGCAGCCGTGCGATCACGTGGGCCTGCGGGTGCGGCGCTTGCAGCGTGCCGTAGATGTAGCGGTCGGCGCCGAGGTTCTCGACCCGGTGCACGATGATCGGAAACGCTTCGGTGCGCTCGTCGGCGGCGAACGCCGCGCGCGGCAGCAGGTGCTCGGGCCGCACGCCGACGAACTCGGCTTCGGTGCGGATCAGATTCATCGGCGGCGAGCCGATGAAGGTGGCGACGAAGGCGTCGCGCGGATCGTCGTAGACCTGCGTCGGCGTGCCGATCTGGTGCACGGTACCGGCTTCGAGCACGGCGATGCGCTCGCCCAGGCCCATCGCCTCGACCTGATCGTGCGTGACGTAGATCGTCGTCGTGCCGAGCCGGCGCTGGAACTGCTGCAGTTCGTCGCGCGCCAGCGTGCGCAGCTTGGCGTCGAGGTTCGACAGCGGCTCGTCGAGCAGGAACGCCAGCGGCTCGCGCACCACCGCGCGCGCCAGCGCCACGCGCTGCCGCTCGCCGCCGGAGAGCTGCCGCGGCTTGCGGTTCAGGAGTTGGCCGATGCCGAACATCTGCGCGGCGCGCGCCACCCGCGTTGCGGCCTCGGCGCGGCCCATGCCGGCGGCGCGCAGCGGAAAGCCGATGTTCCTGCCGACCGACAGGTGCGGATACAACGCGTAGCTCTGGAACACCATCGCGATGTTGCGCTCGCGCGGTGGTATCTGCGTCACCACGCGCTCGCCGATCAGCACGTCGCCGGAGGTCGGCGCCTCGAGCCCGGCGACCATGCGCAGCAAGGTGGTCTTGCCGCAGCCCGACGGCCCCACCAGCACGAGAAACTCGCCCTCGCGAACGGCGAGGTCGATGCGGTCGACGGCCGCATGGCCGTCGAAGCGCTTGCTGATGCGGCGGGTTTCGACGGTCGCCATCGGCGCGCACTCAGACCAGGCCCTTGCTCTGCCACTTGGCGAAGATCTGGTGGCACTTCGCGTCGGCTTCGGCCACCGCGTCGGCAGGCGAGGCGGCGCCGCTGGCGGCCTTGGCGAACATCGTGTTCAGCACCCAGGTGTTGAAGATCTCGTCGACCGCTGCGTTGGCGTAGCCCGGGTAGCCGACGTTGGTGGCCCAGCTCAGCACGTTGTCGAACACCGTGTACTTGCCGGCCGGCTTGTGCGGGTCGTCGGCGAGCAGCGCCTTCAGGTCGGGCACCGTCGACGGGAAGCACGGGAAGTTGTAGTACTCGCTGGCATCGAAGCCCTGGTGGAAGTTGTCGATGTAGTCGACCAGGAACTTCTTGGCGCCTTCCTTGTTCTCGGCGAACTTCCAGATCACGTAGCAGTCCATCACGTGCTCCAACCCGATGGCGCGCTTCTCGCCCATCAGCGCGCTGGTGAGGCCGATCTGGTCGGCGATCGGCAGGTGCTCGTTCTCGGCGGCACGGGTGATCGAGATGGCGTTCAGCGCCAGCGAGATCTTGCCGGCGATCATCGCGCGGTTGTTCGACGATGCATCCCAGGCCATGACCTCCGGCGTCATCGTCTCCTGGTAGAGCGTCTTGACGAAGGCGACGGCGTCGCGCGTGGCCTTCGAGTTCAGCACGACGCGACGGTTCTCGTCCTGCACCGATCCGCCGAAGGCGTACAGGATCGTGCGCATCGCCATCGCGGTGTCGAGCTCGGACGACAGGCCGATGCCGACCGGGATGTTGTGCGCCTTCTTGATCGCGGCGCCGACGCGCCGCACGTCGTCCCAGCTCTTCGGCCCCTTGGACATGCCCTGCTCGGACCACAGGTCGATGCGGTAGTTGACCGGGTCGGGCACGAAGCTGTCGGAGAAGCCGAAGTACTTCCGGGTCTTCGGGTTGTAGGTGCTGCGCACGGCCAGCTCGACCGGCTTGCCGTGCTTGCGCTCGACCTCCTCGTAGATCTCGCGGTGGTCGATCACCTGCTCCTCGTAGGCGGGCGCCGGCGCCAGGAACATGAAGAGGTCGTGCCCCTTCTGAGCCGACACCTCGGCGGCCGCGCGCGAGTTGATCGCCGGCACGCCGACGTGGTCGACGATCACCTCCATGTTGTTCTTCTGGCCCCATTGCTTGGTGTAGGTGTTGTCGAACCAGGTGTCGTAGGCCGGCACGAAGTGGCTCCACTGCAGGATCTTCAGCGTGCGCGTCGCGGCGCGCGCCGGGCGCACGTACGGCGCCATGC
>DASURM010000388.1:0-3523 GCA_036280035.1 Burkholderiaceae bacterium
TCGAGCAACGCGCGTCTGGCGTGTGGGTGCGTGAGCAGGCAATGCACGCCGTTGCCGATCAGGTTCGTCGTCGTTTCGTGGCCGGCATTCAGCAGGAAGATGCAGTTGTGCAGCAGCTCGGATTCGGTGAGCTGCTCGCCATCGCGCTCGCCGTGGATCAGGCGCGTCAGCACGTCGGCCTCGGGGTCGCCGGGGTGCGTCCGGCGGTGCGCTACGAGCCCGCGCAGGTAGGCGAGGAACTCGGTCACCGCCGCGTTGCCGCGCGCCAGCACCTGCGCGCTCGGCGCCGGCTCGAGCGCCGACAGGATCGCCAGCGACCAGCCGCGCAGCGGGCCGCGTTCGCTGCGCGGCACGTCGAGCAGGTTGCCGATCACCTCGACCGGGATCTGCGCGGCGAAGCCGTCGATCAGGTCGGCCTCGGGATGCTCCTGCAGCCGCTCGAGCAGGCCGTCGACCAGCGCCACCACGCCGACCTCCATGCGCGCGATCGCACGCTGGCTCAACGCACCCATCAGCAGCCGGCGCACGCGCGTGTGCAGCGGCGGGTCGTTGAACACCAGGCTCGTCGTGTGGTGCTCGTGCAGCGGCGTGCCGGCGCCGAACTTCGGCGTGAACTCGCGTTGCTTGTCCGAACTCGCGGCGGCGCTGCGGTACAGCAGCGCGACGTCGTCGTAACGCGTCAGCAGCCATTGGTCGTTGCCCAGCGCGTGCACCGGATCGTGCGCGCGCAGCGCGGCGTAGGTCGGGTACGGGTCGTCGATGAACTCCGGCGTGGCGCCGGCCAGCGTGAAACCCGCGATCGCGTCGCTGGCCGTGCCAACGTTCATTCGAACGCTCCATGCCGACCCGCGCCGGCGGCGAAACGTGCGGCCCCGGCGCGGCTCTCGGCCGCAAGCACCGGGTAGCCGCCGGCACCCTCGCGGCGCAGCGCCTCGTGCAGCGGCAGATCCCACTGCGCGAACGCCGACGCGCGGTCGGCCAGCATGCAGCGCTGCGGAAAAGCGGCGATCTGCGCGGCCAGCGCCTGGGCCTGCGCGAGCGCCTGGCCATCGTCGACCACGCGGTCGGCCAGCCCGATCTGCCGCGCCTCGTCGGCGCCGACTGCGCGGCCGGTGAGGATCATGTCGAGCGCGCGGCCCATGCCGACCAGCCGCGGCAGGCGCACCGTGCCGCCGTCGACGAGCGGCACGCCCCAGCGGCGGCAGAACACGCCGAACACCGCGCTGCGCGCGGCCACGCGCAGGTCGCACAACAGCGCCAGCTCGAGGCCGCCGGCCACCGCGTAGCCTTCGACCGCGGCGATCACCGGCTTGGCGAACGCGATGCGCGTCGGCCCCATCGGGCCCGCGGCGCTGCCGGTGGGCTCGATCGCGTTGGCGCGCGCCGGATCGGCCAGCGCGGTCAGGTCTGCGCCGCTGCAGAAGTGGCCACCATCGCCGGCGAGCACCGCGACGCGCAGCGTGTCGTCGCGCTCGAAGGCCTCGAACGCCTCGCGCAGCAGCGTCGCGGTGGGGCCGTCGACGGCGTTGCGCTGCGCTGGCCGCGCCAGCGTCACCGTGAGCACCGGGCCGTCGATCGTGCTGCGCACGGCAGGGGGTTGCGTCATCGCGCGTCTCCTTGCATCGAGCGCGCAGTGTGCACCGAGCCCGGCGGTCAGATCACCGCGCGTTCGACCAGCGGCCGGCCCTGAGCGACGCGCGCCGGCGACAGCGGCGCCAGATCGAGGCTGAGGTAGCGCCCGCGCAGCAACCACTCGGCGATGCCGCGGCCGACGCCGGCGGCGTGTTGCAGGCCGTGGCCCGAGAAACCGCACGCCAGCAGCAGGTTGGGGCACTCGGGGTGCGGGCCGACGAGCGCGTTGTGGTCGAGCGGGTGCACCTCGTAGTAGCCGTCCCATGCCCGCGTGCGGCGCAGCGCGGCGAAGGCGGGCACACGATGCGCGAGCGCCGGCCATAGGCGATCGTCGAACTGCGCGAGGTCGGGCTCGTCGAGCGGCAGGTCGTCGGGGTCGCTGTCACTTGCGCCCGGCGACCAGCCGCCGATGAAGCTGCCGCCTTCGCTGCGGAACCAGGCGCCCGATGGATCGACGACCAGCGGCGTGCGCGGTAGCGGCTCGGGGCCGTTGAAGACGAACACCGTGCGCCGGCGCGCGAACACCGGCACCTCGACGCCCGCCAGCGCTCCGACCGCGCGCGACCACGCACCGGCGGCGACCACGAACGCATCGGCCGCGACGCGGCTGCCGTCGGCCAGGTGCGTCGCGTGCAAACGACCGGCGCCGCGCTCGAAGCCGACCACCGCGCTGGCGTGCCAGCGCGCGCCGAGCGCGCGCGCCTTGCGCGCCAGTGCGCGCGCCAGCGCATAGCCGTCGAACCAGCCTTCGCCGCGCTCGCCGAGGCTGGCCAGCCGCACGTCGTCGTTGCGCAGCCAGGGCACGCGCTGCGCCAGTTCGCTCGGGGACAGTAGGCTCACGTCGGCGCCGGCCGCGCGCAGCACCGCATGGTTGTCGCGCAGCGCCTGCGCGCCGGCGTCGCTGGTGGCGATGAAGAGATAGCCCGATTCGACGAAGCCGAGGTCGGCCGCGTCGCCGTCGACCGCGAGCCACTCGCCGGCGTTGCGCAGCAGTTCGAGCCCGAACTGCGACAGCCGCACGTTGACCTCGGTCGAGAACTGCTGCCGGATCGACGCCGCCGAGCGCGCCGACGAGGCCAGGCGCAGCCCAGGGTCAGGCTCGATCACGTCGACCTCGACGCGCGCGTCGAGCCGGCGCAGGAACAGCGCGCAGGCGCTGCCGACTGCGCCGCCACCGACCACCGCGACGCGCATGGTCGGCGGCTGGCGGCTCACGCCGCCAGCAACTGCCTGAGTACGAACGGCAGGATGCCGCCGTGCTGGTAGTAGTCGACCTCGATCGGCGTGTCGATGCGTAGCGTCAGCGGCGCCTCGGAGCGGCCGCCGTCGCGGCGCGTGATGATCAGTCTTGCGCGGCTCTGCGGCTTGAGTTCGGTGTCGAGCTCGATGTCGATCGTCTCGTCGCCGGTGAGGCCCAGGCTCGCATACGACGCGCCGGGCGCGAACTGCAGCGGCAGCACGCCCATGCCCACCAGGTTGCTGCGGTGGATGCGCTCGAAGCTCTTGGCCACCACCGCCTTGATGCCGAGCAATTGGGTGCCCTTGGCCGCCCAGTCGCGCGAGCTGCCGGTGCCGTACTCCTCGCCGGCGAAGACCACGGTGGGCACGCCTTCGGCGATGTAGCGCATCGCGGCGTCGTAGATGGCCATCTTCTCGCCCGACGGCTGGTGCAGCGTGACGCCGCCTTCCTCGCGCGAGCCGTCCGGCCCCGCCGGGATCATCAGGTTCTTGATGCCCACGTTGGCGAAGGTGCCGCGCATCATCACCTCGTGATTGCCACGTCGCGCGCCATACGAATTGAAGTCGAGCCTCGGCACGCCGTTCGAGACGAGGTACTGGCCGGCGGGCGAGTTTTCCTTGATCGAACCGGCCGGCGAGATGTGGTCGGTGG
>DASURM010000389.1:0-8038 GCA_036280035.1 Burkholderiaceae bacterium
CCAGCTGCTGGGTGGCAACGGCTATGTCAACGACTCGCCCGCCGGCCGGCTGCTGCGCGACGCCAAGCTCTACGAGATCGGCGCCGGCACCTCGGAGATCCGCCGCATGCTGATCGGCCGCGAGCTGGCGCGGCGGGTGTAGCGGATCACACCAACCCGAGCGCCACCATCGCCTTGGCCACGCGGATGAAGCCGGCGATGTTGGCGCCGACGACGTAGTTGCCGCGGGCGCCGAACTCCTCGGCCGTCTCGTAGGTGGTGCGGTGGATGCCGGTCATGATGTCGTCGAGCTTCTTCTCGGTGTACTCGAAGCCCCACGAATCGCGGCTGGCGTTCTGCTGCATCTCGAGCGCCGAGGTCGCCACGCCGCCGGCGTTGGCGGCCTTGCCTGGACCGTAGGCGATACTGGCGTCGAGGAACACCTTCACGCCCTCGGGCGTGGTGGGCATGTTGGCGCCTTCGGCGACGGCGATGCAGCCGTTGCCCACCAGCGTGCGCGCATCGCGGCCGTTCAACTCGTTCTGCGTCGCCGAGGGCATCGCCACCTGGCACGGCACCGACCAGACGTTGCCCCCGGGCAGGTATTCGGCGTCCTTGTGGAAGCTGGCGTAGTCGGCGATGCGGCGACGCTCGACCTCCTTCAGGCGCTTGACGAGGTCGAGATCGATCCCCTTGTTGTGCACGATCACGCCGTTGGAATCCGAGCAGGCGATGACCTTGGCGCCGAGCTGCTGCAGCTTCTCGATGGTGTAGATCGCGACGTTGCCCGAACCCGAGACGACGCAGGTCTTGCCGTCGAGCGAATCGCCGCGCACCTTCAGCATCTCGCGCATGAAATACACGGCACCGTAGCCGGTGGCCTCGGTGCGCACCAGCGAGCCGCCCCAGCCGATGCCCTTGCCGGTGAGCACGGTCGACTCGTAGCGGTTGGTCAGGCGCTTGTACTGCCCGAACATGTAGCCCAGCTCGCGCCCGCCGACGCCGATGTCGCCAGCCGGCACGTCGGTGTACTCGCCGAGGTGCCGGTGCAGCTCGGTCATGAAGCTCTGGCAGAAGCGCATCACTTCGTTGTCGGACTTGCCCTTGGGGTCGAAGTCGGCGCCGCCCTTGCCGCCGCCGATCGGCATGCCGGTGAGCGCGTTCTTGAAAATCTGCTCGAAGCCGAGGAACTTGATGATCCCGAGGTACACCGACGGGTGGAACCGCAGCCCGCCCTTGTAGACGCCGATCGCGCTGTTGAACTGCACGCGAAAGCCGCGGTTGATCTGCACCTCGCACTTGTCGTCTTGCCACGGCACGCGAAAGATGATCTGGCGCTCGGGCTCGCAGATGCGCTCGATGATCTTCTGCTCGGCGAACTGCGGGTACTTCACCAGCACCGGGCCGAGCGATTCGAGCACCTCGCGCACCGCCTGGTGGAACTCTTCCTCGCCGGGGTTGCGCGCCACGAGCTGCCGGTAAGTGGCCTCGATCTTGTCGTCCAGTGCTACTGCCATGCCGTGTGCCCGATTCGTCGAATGGCGGATGCGGATCCGCGAAAGGGTGCAAGTCTACCGGCAGCGCCCGGGCTGGCCCTCGGGCAGGTGCGCAGCAGCGTTGCGCCGCCTCAGGCGCGCACGCACACGACCTGCTGGCTGATGATATCGGCCAGCAGACGAAGGCCGCCGGCCGGCTCGAGGACGCGGACGGTGTCGGCAAAGCGTGAATCGTCGGGCAGCAGCTCCGCCAACCGGTTCGGTTGCGCGGCGAGCCAACCGACATCGAGGCTGCAGCCCGACCGATCCGAGTCGAGCGCGACGTAGAAGATGCCGGTCTCGACCAGGTCCTGGAAGAAGTGGGTGCCGAACGACAGCTCCGGATGCAGGCCGCCCGCCGAGAACGCGACCTCGGCGATCGCGGTCATCGCGTCGATCTCGGCAAAGCGCACCGGCACGCCCAGGCGCGGCGTCGAGGTGCCCCACCGCCCCGGCCCGAGCAGCAGCGTGGGCACGCGGTCGCGCGCCACCACCTGCCGATTGAGCCGGCCGATCAGCCGCGCCAGCTCGTACTTGTCGGCCAGGTCGAGCGCCATGTACGCCTGCGGCAATACCGCCACCACGCGCGCGATCGGCGCCACGATGCTGCCGCCCATGAAGCTGCCGCTGCTGCGAAACAACGCCTGCTCGCCGCCGGCCTCGCCGATCGCGACGCGCGCGGCCTGCACGCCGCGCGTCTGCAGCGGGCGGCATTGGATCAGGTTCACGCGCAGCCGGCCGTCGCTGGCGAAGGTGGCCGCGAACTCGATGTCGACCGGATACTCGTACGCCCGCGCCAGCGTGGCCAGCAGCTTGCGCATCGTCGGCACGAAATCGGTGCGCCCGAGCAGCCGCTCGAACGTGACGAGCCAACCCGCGCCGTCGCGCTCGGCCAGCAACGCGAGCGGCAGCGTCGGGGCGCCGGCACCCAGATCGGCCAGCGCGATCGTGCGCCAGCGGTTGTGCGCGATGTCGAGCACGTCGACATCGTGCTGTGTGAAGCGGCGCCGGTTCTCGGGGTCGTTCAGCGGCATCCGCAACGGCTGGTCGAGCGCCACCACCCGCGGGTAGTCGCCCTCGACGCGGTCGACCGCGCGTGTGCCCAGCCCCACCACCAGCCGCAGCATTCCCGCGGCAGGGTCGATGTCGTGGCGCCAGACGAAGGTGTTGTACGAGATGCCCACGCCCGCGAAGGCCGGGCAGAACCAGTTGCCGTGATACGCGCCCGAGACGCGCTGCACCAGCAGCGCCATCTGCTCGTCGCGCCGCGCCAGGCCGCGCGTCAACCGATACTGCAGCGCCTCGTCGCTCAGTGTGCTGGCGTAGACCTTGCGCACCGCGTCGACGAACTGCTCGAGCCGCTCCTCAGGCGAGCCCTGGTTGACGCAGAAGAAGCTGTCGTACTTGCCGGCGAAGGCGTTGCCGAAGCCGTCTTCCAGCAGGCTGGAGGAGCGCACGATGATCGGGTACTGGCCGAAGTGCTCGAGCATCACGCGGAACTCGCGCAGGATCTCGGCCGGAAACGTGGCTTGCAAGAGGCGCTCGCGCAGTTGCGCCGCGGCGCCGAAGTAGCCGGCTTCGCTGCGCTGGTCCATCAGCAACGGCCACCAGCCGTTGACGACGATCGTCGAGTGGAAGAGATCCGAGCCGATGTAGTACGAGTCGTGCGGCTCGAGGAACTCATTCCATTGCGCAGCCAAATCGGCTCGCAGGATCGCGCGCGCGAGCAGCATGCCGACCGCCTTGCCGCCGATGAAGCCGGTGCCGATCAGTCGCTCTTCGATCTCGAGCAGATCCTCGAGCCTCAGGTAGCGCAGCGCGAGCTGCACGATGCGCGCGTCGCGGCCGATCATCAGCCGGCAAAGCTGCATCACCATCGCCTGGCGCGCCGCGCCTTCAGGCTCGGTCGCTGCGAGGTCGGCTGCACGCTCGAACAGACGCTCCCACGAATCGAGCGGCCGCTCGGCAGCGGCAGGCGCACGCGCGCGCAGGCGGGCAAACAGGCTGGTCGCCTCGCTGCTCGCCGTGACCGGCGTGAACCGGCCCTGCTCGTGCCGATGCGGCAGGAACATCGTCGGCGACGAGCGCTGCCACACCTTCAGCGGGTGCAGGTAGAGCACACCGCCATCGTCGTAGAGATCGACCAGCAACTGCGTGGTGGCGCGGATCGCATCGACGGTGGCCATCGAATGCGCGCCGCGCTCGAGCGCGAAGTACGCCACCGTATCCAGCTCGTACAGGTAGGGGCAGATCACGCGGAAGAAGTTCGCGATCATGCCGTCGGTGGCCCAGGCGTCGAGCAGCGTCGACAGGCAATCGAACACGTAGAAGACGCCCTCTCCCTCCTCGCCGATGAGCGTGTGCAGGCGCACGGTGAACGACTCGAAACCGCGCAGCGCGTCGAGGTCGTGCACGACGCTGGCCGCGCCGTCTGGCACCACCGGCGCGTGCGAACCGAAGCGCACGTACACCACGCGGCGCCCATCGGCGCGCGCGGCGACGACGAACGGTTCGACGAAGGCCCGGTACTCGTCGACGCTGCCGACGCGCCAGACCACGTTGTCGCCGAGCCGCAAGCCGCCGAGGACCGCGTCGAGCGCGGGCAGGCCGGAGGTCGCGAAGCGCTCGGTTTCGGGCTCGAACGGCGAACTGGACACGGCTGCGATCGACACGGCACCCACGCTGCAAAGAAGCTTTGCGACGCCTTCGCGCGCGAGGCGCGATCAGCGCGCATTTTCTTAGGCATGATTGTCGGCCAAGGGGCCGCTTCTTGCGGTGCCGGCCCACGCACCCATCGCCTTGCGCCCTCCCCATGCAGATCTCCGGCACCACCCGTGTCTTCCTGATCCTCGGCGATCCGGTGGCCCAGGTGCGCGCGCCGGCGGTGTTCAACCACCTGTTTCGTCGCCACGGCGCCGACGCCGTGCTGGTGCCAGCGCAAGTGCCCGCGTCCGAACTGGGCGGCTTCGTGCGCCACGCCTTCAAGGCGCGCAACATCGACGGCCTGTGGCTGGCCATCCCGCACAAGGCGCCGATGGTCGACCTGCTCGACGAGTGCGATCGCTTCGGCCGCATCGCCGGCGCGGTCAACGCGGCGCGCCGGTTGCCCGACGGCCGCATCGAGGGGGCGCTGTTCGACGGCGTCGGCTTCGTCAAGGCGCTCGACCATTTCGGCATCGATGCGGGCGGGCGCAGCGCGCTGGTGGTCGGCGTCGGCGGCGGCGGCACGGCCGTCGCCACGTCGCTGGCCGCGCGCGGCGTGTCGCGGCTGGGCCTGTTCGACCCCGTGCCCGGCCGCTCGGCCGCCGTGGCGCAGCGACTGCGCGCCGAGTTCGGCCTCGAGGTCACGCCGCGCCCCGACGCCGACCCGTCCGGCTTCGACCTGGTGGTCAACGCCTCGCCGATCGGGATGGACCGCGGCGATGCCTCGCCGGTGCCGACGTCGCGACTGGAGGCCGGTGCCGCAGTGGTGGACATCGTGATGAAGAACCAGCCGACCGCGCTGCTGCGCGAGTGCCATGCGCGCGGCATCACCGCGCATGCGGGCTTCGAGATGCTGGTGCAGCAGGTTCCCGAATACCTTTCCTTCTTCGGCTATGACACCATAGCCCGCGCCGTGACGGCCGAGGCGAGCGAACTGCGCGCGCTGTGCGGCGGCGGCAACGACGAGAATCGCGCCCTTTGAACGCCACGCCTGCACACCCGCCAACCATGCCGCTGCCCCAACCGCTGTTCGTGCTCAACGGCTCGAACCTCAACCTGCTCGGCCAGCGCGAGCCGGCGCTGTACGGCACGACCACGTTGGCCGAGATCCGGCAACGCACCGAGGCCCTGGCCGCCGAACTCGACCTCGGCTGCGACTTCCGCCAGACCAATCACGAAGGCGTGATGGTCGACTGGATCCAGGAGGCCTTCGCTCGCGACGCCGCGGTGATCATCAACCCGGCCGGCTTCTCGTTCGGCTGCGTGCCCGTGCTCGACGCGCTGAAACTGCTGCGCAAGCCGGTGATCGAGGTGCACCTGACCAACATCCACCAGCGGCCGGCGCCGTACAACCACTCGCTGGTTTCGCAGGCGGCCAGCGGCGTGATCTGCGGGCTCGGGCCGGTCGGCTACCTGCTGGCCGTGCGCGCAGTGGCCGACGCCCTGGCCGCGCCTCGCACCTGAGCGCGAGACACCCCTACCATCAACTGCGAGGAGACCCCCATGCAATCGAACTTCGCAAGGCGCGACCTGTTGAAGGTGGGCTGCGCGCTGGCCGCCGCGTCGGCGCTGCCCGCGCGGGCACAGAGCAAGCCCACGCTGCGGCTGACCGCGGTGTTCTCCGACCGGGACATTCGCGCCGACATGGTGCGCACGCTCGCCAAGGACGTGCAGGCCGACTTCACGATCGAGCCCTTCTTCGGCGGCACGCTGTTCAAGCAGGGCACCGAACTGGTGGCGCTGCAGCGCGACAACCTGGAGATCGGCAACATCGCGCCGCAGGACATCTCCAAGCAGTTGCCCGCATGGTCGATCCTGACCTCGGCGTACCTGTTCCGCGACGCGAACCACCTGAACGCCTACTTCGCCAGCGAACTCGGCGCCGAGATGAAGCAGATGGCCGAGGAGCAGCTGAAGGTGAAGATCCTGGGCCCGACGTTCTACGGCACCCGCCAGGTCGGCCTCAGAGCCAAGAACAAGATCCACACGCCCGCCGACATGGCCGGCATCAAGCTGCGCATGCCGCCGGGCGATGCGTGGCAGCTGCTCGGCCGCTCGATCGGCGCCAACCCGACGCCGATGGCTTACGCCGAGACGTACACCGGCCTGCAGTCCGGCGCCATCGACGGCCAGGACAACCCGCTGCCGAACGTGCAGAACATGAAGTTCTACGAGGTGATGTCGCAGATCGTGCTGACCTCGCACCTGGTGGCGTTCGACGTGCTGACGATGAACCTGAAGGCCTGGAACGCGATGGGCGCAAAGCAGAAGGGCTTCCAGGCCGCGGTGGACAAGGCCATCGCCTGGAGCGCGGCCGAGCACCTGAAGCGCGAGGCCGAACTGGCCAGCAGCTTCAAGCAGCAGGGCCTCGACGTCTATGTCCCCGACATCGCCGCGTTCCGCGCCTACGCGCAGAAGGTCTACCTGGCGTCGGACGAAGCCAAGTCGTGGCCCAAGGGCATGCTCGACAAGGTCAACGCAATGAAGTAGCGCGTCGCGCGCGCGCGGGTGCCGGCTCGAGCGAGCGGGCCCGGCAACCGGAGGGTCACCATGCAACTGGGCATCGGCCGCGCCGTCGGGTGGATGCAACGGCGGGCGGAGAACATCGTCGCCGGCCTGTTGGGCGTGATGTTCGTCGCCTTCCTGCTGCAGATCGTGTTCCGCTACTTCTTCAACTTTCCGATCGGCTGGAGCTCGGAGCTGTCGGTCATCACCTGGCTGTACATGACCCTGATCGGCTCGGCGTTCTGGCTCCAGGAGCACGAGGAGGTGCGCTTCGACCTCATCTCGGCGCGACTCGGGCCGCGAGGGCGGCGCGTGGTCGGCATTGCGGTGGCCGCGGCCGCGGTGGCGCTGTTCGGCATGGCGATGCCTGCTTCCTGGAAGTACGTGGCCTTCATGAAGGTCGAGAGCAGCTCGTACCTGAAGATCCGCCTCGACATCCTGTACTCGATCTACATCGTGTTCGCGCTGGCCATCGTCGTGCGCTATCTCGCCGCGATCGTGAACCTCGTGCGCGGCAAGGCGCCGCAGGAGGCCGACATCACCAAGGTCAGCTCGGCGTTGTGATCGCATCGCCGTTCGCGATCTCGATCGCCGCCATCGTCGTGCTCAGCCTCGCGGGGCTGCCGGTGGCCTACGCGATGATCGGCGGCTCGATCCTGTGGCTGTTCATGCAGGGGCAGGACATGGGCACCGCCGCCGAGCAACTGCTCAACGGCATGATGGGCAGCCAGCTGCTGCTGGCGATCCCGCTGTTCATCCTGGCGGCCGAGTTCATGAACACTGGCAGCATCATGGACAGGCTGCTGCGCTTCTGCAACGCGCTGGTCGGGCGCTTCCGCGGCGGGCTGGCGCAGGTGAACGTGGTGCAAAGCGTCATCTTCGCCGGCATGTCGGGCTCGGCGCTGGCCGACGCCGCAGCCTCGGGCAAGCTGATGCAGGCGCTGATGACGCGCGACGGCAAGTACCCGCCGGCTTTCGCCGCCGCGCTGACCTGCGTGTCGTCGGTGATCGGGCCGATCATCCCGCCGTCGATCCCGCTGGTGCTCTATGCGCTGGTGTCGGACACGTCGGTCGGCTACCTGTTCCTGGGCGGCGTCGTGCCGGGCCTGCTGCTCGGTGTGGTGCAGAGCGCGCTGGTGGCGGCGGTGGCCAGGCGGCGCAACTTCCCGGTCGAAGTGCGCGTGCCGCTGTCGCGGCTGCCGCGCATCACCTGGGATGCCACGCCGGCGCTGCTGATGCCGGTGATCCTGCTCGGCTGCATGTACAGCGGCATCACCACGCCGACCGAGGCCGCCGCGGTCGCCGCCGCCTACGCG
>DASURM010000390.1:0-5029 GCA_036280035.1 Burkholderiaceae bacterium
GGGGCTCGCCGCCCTCGGGGCGGCCCAGCGGGCGGTCGGGTTCGCCGGTGAACTTGGCCCGTGTCGCCTCGTCGTTGCGCCAGTAGCCGAGGAAGAACACCGGGTCGAGGTCGCCATGGCGGTCGCGCCGGTGCACGGCCACGTCGCCCGGCGTGCCGGGCGGGCATTCGCGGCCCTGGTCGTCGAGCACCGCGACGCGGTGGCCCGGATAGGGCCGCCCCATGCTGCCGGCGCGCGCCGGCCAGCCGGCCGCGCTGCGGCCGCGGCCGTCGAGCGAGCGGCCGCAGTTGCCGACGATGTAGTTCATCTCGGTCTGGCCGAACATCTCGTTGACGGTGACGCCGAGCGCGCGCTCGCAGTAGGCGAACACCGCGTCGCCCACCGCCTCGCCGGCGCTCATGATCGCGCGCAGCTTCAGTGCATAGCGTTCGCGCGGCGCCGGCACCGCCTTCATCATCGCCTTGAGCGCGGTCGGGAACAGGAAGGTATGCGTCACGCCGTAGCGCTCGATCAGCTCGAACGACTTCACCGGGTCGAAGCGCCCCGTGGTGCCGACGATCTCGCGGCCGAAGTACAGCGTGGGCAGCAACGCGTCCATCAAACCGCCGGTCCACGCCCAGTCGGCGGGGCTCCAGAAAACGCTTCGCGCTTCCTGGAGCCCGCGAGCGGGTGAACCGACGCCCCCCTTTCCCCGCTCCCCTTTCCCCGGGGAAAGGGGCCTGTCCCGCTTCGGGCCGTCGTGCTCGGCTTCTCCGAAGCCGAACCAGTTCTGACTGCACACGAAGCCCGGCAGGTTGCCGATCAGCGCGCGGTGCGGCATCAGCGCGCCCTTGGGCGGGCCGGTGGTGCCGCTGGTGTAGATCAGCACCGCCGGGTCGTCGGCCGCGGTGTCCGCTGCAACGCAGTGTTCGCTCTGCGCGCGCAGCGCCTCGACCCAGTCGACATCGCCCTGGATCTCGCCGGGGCCGACCGCGACCACGTGCGCGAGCGCCGGGCATTCGGCGCGCGCGGCGATCACGCCGGCGAGCGCGGCGCCGTCGACGATCGCGCACACGGCTTCGCTGTCGCGCAGGCGGTAGGTCAGCGCGTCGACGCCGAACAACATCGACAGCGGCATCGCCACCGCGCCGATCGTGTAGACGGCCATGTGCGCCACCGCGGTCTCGATGCGTTGCGGCAGCACGATCGCCACGCGGTCGCCGCGCTGCACGCCGAGCGCGCGCAGCAGGTTGGCGGCGCGGATGGCCTGGCGATGCAGCTGGCCGTAGCTGACTCGAAGCCGCGCGCCGCTGTCGTGCTCGCAGCGGATGGCGATCGCCTCGGGCGTGTCGCGCGCCCAGCGCGCGCAGCAAGCCTCGGCCAGGTTGAAGCGTGCCGGCACCTGCCAGCGGAAGTCGCGATGAATCGCGTCGTAGCGGTCGGCCACCTTGATCTGCGCGTTCATCGTGCGAACCTCTGCAATGCGTCGCCGGTCACGCGGCAGATGCGCCAGTCGGGCATCACCGTCGCGCCCATGCCCTGGTAGAAGCCGATCGCGTGCTCGTTCCAGTCGAGCACGCTCCACTCGAAGCGCCCGTAGTCGCGCTGCACCGCCAGCGCGCCCAGGTGCTCGAGCAGCGCGCGCCCGAGGCCCCGGCCGCGGTGCGCGGGCTTAACGTACAGGTCTTCGAGGTAGAGGCCCGGCTTGGCCAGGAAGGTCGAGAAGTTGGTGAAGTACAGCGCGAACGCCACCACCTCGCCGCCGACCTCGCCGACCATGCACTCGACCGTCGGCCGCTCGCCGAACAGGTGGGGCTCCAGGGTCCGCGGCGTCACCTGCAGCAGGTGGGTGAGCTGTTCGAATTCGGCCAGTTCGCGAATCAGCCCGACGATGGCCGACACGTCGCGCGGTTCGGCGGCGCGCAGCCGGTGCTTGGGTACACGGATGTCGTCCATGCAGCGATTCTGTCACCGGCCGCACGGCACCCGATCGCGCGCTGCCCTACAGTGCCCACCCATGACCGTTGCCGCCTACCTGCCGCGCCGCGTCGCGCACAGCCGTTTCGTCGCCGTGCGCGGCGTGCGCTACCACGTCAACCTGTGGGGCGACCTCGATGCCGTCAGCCGCGAGCGGCCGCTGCTGGTGTGGATGCACGGCTGGATGGATGTCGGCGCATCGCTGCAGTTCGTCGTCGACGCGCTGCGCGAGGCGCGCCCGATCGCCGCGCCCGACTGGCGCGGCTTCGGCCGCACGGCACCCGCCCCGCTGACCGACAGCTACTGGTTTCCGGACTACCTCGGTGACCTCGACGCGCTGCTCGACGCGCTGTCGCCGGGCCTGGCCGTCGACCTGGCCGGCCACAGCATGGGCGGCAACGTCGTGATGACCTACGCCAGTGCGCGGCCCGAGCGCATCCGGCGTCTCGTCAACATGGAGGGCTTCGGCCTGCCCGAGGCGCCGCCGCAGGGCGCGCCCGACCGGCTGCGCCGCTGGCTCGACGAACTGAAGGCCCCGCAGCGGCTCAAGGCCTACGACAGCCTCGACGCGGTGGCCGCGCGGCTGACGAAGAACAACCCGCGCCTGAGCCCCGAGCGTGCGCAGTGGCTGGCGGCCCATTGGGCCGAACGCCGCGACGACGGCCGCTGGCACATCCTCGGCGACCCGGCGCACAAGCGCGTGAACCCGGTGCCGTACCGCAAGGACGAGGCGCTCGCCGGCTGGCAGCGCATCGCCGCGCCGACGCTGTGGATCGAAGGCGACGAGACCAACCCCGACCGCTGGTTCGGCCACCGCTACCCGCGCAGCGAGTTCGACGAGCGCATCGCGCTGGTGCGCGATCTGCGCCGCGTGCGGCTGACGCAGTGCGGCCACATGTTGCACTTCGATCAACCGCAGGCGCTCGCCGATTCGATCGAGGCCTTCGTCGGTGCGCCCTGAAGACTTTGCGGTCAAGTGCGAGGCGGTGCCTCGGCCAACTCGAGGATGCGGTCGAGCAGGCGCGGCACTTCGCGCGGGCCGGCGATGAAGTAGCGGGCGGCCGAGCCGCGGTGCACCCCGACCCGCACCGACAGCCACGACGCCTCGCCGGCCGCGAACACCGGCTCGTCGTTGACGTCGTCACCGAGGTAGAGCACGGCACCGGCACCGGTGCGCTCCACCAGCCGGCGCAGCGCAGCGGCCTTGTCGTCGGCCCCTGCAGGCACGACGTTGGTGACCATCTTGCCGCCGAACACGTGCAGTTGCGGCTGCGGCGGGCTCAGCAGCCGATCGATGGCGGCGCGCGCGATGGAGCGATCGGCCGCGAGGCGATAGTGCAGCGCCAGCGACGCCCCCTTGTCCTCGATGCTGACGCCGCAGCGCTGCAACTCGGTGGCCGCGCTGCGCAGGCGTTCGCGCACGCCGTCGAGCATCATCGACCACGTCGCGGGCTGGTGCGGATCCTCGGCGCCGTGGCTGCCGACCACGTGCGCCGGCTCGAAGCCCAGGCGCGAGCGCAGGTCGGCTAGGCTGCGCCCGGAGATCACCGCCACCGGCAGGCGCTGCCCCAACTGGCGCAGGCGGCGCAGCGTGGCGATCGGCACGCGCGCCTGCTGCGGCTGCGCCACGATCGGCGCCAGCGTGCCGTCGAAGTCGAACGCCAGCAGCGGGCGCCGCGCCACCAGCGCGGCGAGATCGGCTTCGCCTTCGGCGCTGAACAGGGGCCGCATCGGGGTGCCTCGTTCAGGCCTGCATGTAGCGCTGCACGCGCGCCTCGATGCGCGCGCGCAGGCGCCAGCGGCCGGCGTCGGCAAGCATGCGCCCGGCCCAGCGGTAGACGTTGTTCTCGCGCACCGTCATGCGCAGCGCGCCCATGCGCTCGCGCTGCTCGGCCGCCGGCATCGTCGCCGCGCGGTGCAGCGCGTCGGCCGATTCCTCCACGTGGTACGGGTTGACGATCAGCGCCTCGGTCATCTCGCGCGCCGCGCCGGCGAAGCGGCTGAGGATAAGCACGCCCTGCCCATCGTCGCGCGCCGCGACGAACTCCTTGCTCACCAGATTCATGCCGTCGTGCAGGCTGGTCACCACGCACATGTCGGCGGCGCGGAACAGCTCGTTGACGGCGTCGTGCTCGTGGTGTTCGATCAGCAGGTGCACCGGCCGGTAGCCGGCCGTGCCGAAGCGCGTGTTGATGCGCTCGGCGGTGCGCTCGATGCGATCGCGAAAGCTGCGGTACTCCTCGAGCGCGCTGCGCGTCGGTGCGGCCACCTGCACGAAGACGAAGCGGCCGCGCCACTGCGGGTAGCGATCGAGCAGGTCCTCCACCGCGTACAGGCGCTCGAGGATGCCCTTGGTGTAGTCGAAGCGGTCGACGCCGACCGCCAGGCAGGTGCCCTCGGCCAGGCCCAGCCGCTCGAACACGCGGCGCCGGCATTCGGCCACCGGCGGCCACGCGGCGCTCACCTGCGGCGACGGCCACTCGATCGAGATCGGATAGCTCGCGATCAGCGTCTCCTGCCCCTGGAACGAGATCGACGAGTGCTCGTGCTCGATGCGCGCCTCGAGGTAGCGATCGACCGTCTCGATGAAGTTCTTGCAGTGGAACTGGGTGTGGAAGCCGAGGATCGTGCTGCCCAGCATGCCCTGCAGGATCTCGCGCCGCCACGGGCAGATGCCGAACGACTCCGGGTTCGGCCACGGGATGTGCCAGAAGGTGAGGATGGTCGCGCGCGGCAGGCGCTCGGCGATCATCTGCGGCAGCAGCGCGAAGTGGTAGTCCTGCACCAGCACCACCGGATCCTCGCCGCGCGCCTCCTGCACCACCGCGTCGGCGAAGCGCTCGTTGACGATGCGGTACTGCGCCCAGTCGGCCTCGCGGAACACCGGCCGCACGTGCGCCACGTGGCACAGCGGCCACAGGCCCTCGTTGGCGAAGCCGTAGTAGTAGCCCTGCTCCTCGGCATCGCTGAGCCAGATGCGCCGCAGGCGGTACTCGGGGTGCCCCGGCGGTACACCGACGCGATCGTTGGCGTCGACCACGTCGCGGTCGGCGCCGCCGCTGCCGTGCGCGAT